>CAJXSB010000239.1 GCA_913060435.1 uncultured Desulfococcus sp. | reverse complement strand
TGGAAACCTTTCTTGCCGCTCCGCCGGGCTGCACCTCCCACGCGGCGCTCTTTCCCGCCATTCGAGGGGGGCTGGGACGCCGGTGCGCCACCCGGCCGATTTCTGTTCCGCCCCGGCTGGCCCGATGGATGCTGCACGGCAAGTGCATGATCAACACCCTGATGGGCCGGGAGTCCTATGAACGGCCCTGGATGATCGATTATGTCGACCGCCCCCTCGCAGTCGACACCCGCTATACCCGGCAGCGGCTGGAATGGGCGACGACCCCCGGCCTCCACATCCTCGAGCGAATACCCATCCTGATGCACCATTTCAACACCCGCCGGGCGGAATGGCAAGCCCGAAACATCCGCCGGAACGACCAGAAATATGAATTCGAACCGGACCGGGCCGCCTGACGGACGGATCCACCGCCACCCCAAGGAGGTCGACATGCTTTGGATATCCTATGGAAAATTTTCAAAAGAAGGCATCGAGGGGCTGATCGCCAATCCCCAGAACCGGG
This sequence comes from uncultured Desulfococcus sp., assembly GCA_913060435.1. Lineage (GTDB taxonomy): Bacteria > Desulfobacterota > Desulfobacteria > Desulfobacterales > Desulfococcaceae > Desulfococcus. The sequence continues at coordinate 6,719 of CAJXSB010000239.1, read as the reverse complement.
CCGGCGCCGTCGAGAAGCTCATGGACGCCTATCAAGGCAAGCTCATCAGCTACCACCTGCTGCTCAACGGCGACATCGATTTTTTTATCGTCTCTGAGATACCGGATGACAAGGTCGCAGATTTGGGGCTCGTCAATGCACTGCTGGTTAGGGGCTCCGGCGCCATAGAGACCATCACCACCGTGCCGGCGTTTCGGGCGGAGGATGCCATTCCCATGATGCGCCGGGCCCGGCAGATGAGCACTGAACAGACCTACAGGGCTCCGTCCGCCGGCGGCTATTTTCCCAGGGAAGGCCCCTGAGGGGAGCGGCTCAGTTCAGGATCGCCCATTTCCGGATGCTGAACCGGATCCCCTCGTGCAGGAACCCGATTTTCAGGTTGTTGAACTTGAGGATGCCGCCGTCGGCGATAGCGTCGTAGTTGGAGCCGGCGATGCGGCTGCTGTTCAGGACGGTGACCATGCCGGTGCCGATCACCTCGAACTGGTCATTGGGGTAGACGATGATGCCGGTATTTTCGTCCAGCCCAATGCCTTTGGTGCATTTGCCGCTGACGAGGAACTGGGAGAGACGGGGGATCCGTTTCCGGTTCTGGAAGTGGGTATCCACGGTCACGCCCGGCAGAAAACCGAAGCCTTCCCGGATGCGGATGGCGCCTTTCTGGAATCCCCGGTTGTCGCCGCAGTAGATCATGAGGCCGCCGGCAGCCGCGGCGCCGGCGCTGGTGCCGGCGATGTGGAGGTGCCCCTGGGAGAACCGCTCCTGAATCCGCGCCTGAAGCCGCGTGTTCGAGAGTCTCGCCACAAGGCGGGCCTGATCGCCGCCGCCGAAAAAGAGCAGCTCCGCAGTTTCAATCCTGGCAAGATGCCTCTCGAGGTCGGCCTCTGCGGGCTTCCGGATGTCGAGGCAGTCGACGGCCTCGATCCCCAGGTCCCTGAAGGCGGTGTCGTAGTCATCAAAGACCTCACGGGGATAGGCCGATGCGCTGGGAATAAAAACGATATCCTTCGCCTTCGTCGCCTTCAGGATATGCTTCAATACCGCCTTGCCGTTTCGTTTGTCCTCTGCCCCGCCGATCAAGATCAGAAGCGCTCTTTTCATCGGATGTGCTGGTCTACCTTTCCTCTATTGTCATGGCTTTCCACAGCGGTCGGCCGGCGCCGCCTCGGCCTGCGGACGCGGTTTTCGCCTCTCATTGGCCTTCGGCCTCGGATCCGGGCGCTGCATCCTCCTTGCAGGCGTAGAGCCGGTGGATGACCTGTTCGACGCGGCCGGACATGATGCAGACAAGGTCGTCCTTGCGGGCCATGGCCAACGCATGGTCGATGGCCTCGAATTCATCGGGGATCTGGTCAATGGACGCTGCCGGAAGCCCCGCCGCCGTCAGGGAAGCCGCCACCAGGGCGATCAGTTCGCCGGGTTTTCGGCCCCGGAGATTCTTGTCTTCGAAGACCACCGCATGGTCGCAGTGGCCGGCGATGAGTCGGCACATCTCCCGGATGTCTTCATCCCGCCGGTCCCCCACGACATCGAAGACAAAGATGCGGCGAGGATGGTCGAGCCGGGCGATCAGGTCCAGCACCTGGCGGTAGGCCGATGGATTGTGGGCGTAGTCGAGCATGACCTCGAAATCCCGGATGTTGAAGAAATTGGTCCTCCCCGGAGTCTGGGAGGGAGAGGGGAAGAAGGAGACCAATCCCTGCCGGATCTCTTCGATCTTGAGGTCGAGGGCATGGGCAACGGACGCTGCGGCTAGGGCGTTCTGGATGTTGAAGGCGGCGCGCCCCTCGAGGGTGATGGGCATCTCGACGGCCCGGGCCACCGGGGAGGCCATCTCTCCTTGAACAATGGTGATATATCCGCGGTCGTAGACGACGGCGGTATGTTCGTTTTCGATATGCTCCTGGATCACGGGGTTCGAGGGCCGGAGGGAAAAAAAGATGATCTTCTCACGGCAGTACTGGGCCATGCCCACGCAATGGGGATCGTCGGCGTTGAGGACCGTCACGCCGCCCTCCCGCACCATCTCGGCCACCACCGACTTGACCTTGGCCAGGTCCTCGATAGTGTGGACGCCCTTGAGCCCGAGGTGGTCCGGCTGAACATTGGTCACGACGCCCACATCGGCCATTTTGTAGCCCAGCCCCTCCCGCAGGATGCCGCCCCGGGCCGTTTCCAGCACGGCACAGTCGACCATGGGGTCCCGGAGGACCACCTTGGCCGAGTAGGGGCCGCTCATGTCGCCGGCGGCGATGAGGCGGTCCCGCAGGTAGATGCCGTCGGTAGTGGTCATGCCCACGCTGTACCCGACCCCCTTTAGGATGTGGTTGACGAGGCGGACGGTGGTGGTTTTCCCGTTGGTGCCCGTAACGGCGACGATGGGGATGTCGTGGGGGGCGCCTTTGGGGAAGAGCATGTCCACGATCGGCCGGGCGACGTTCCGGGATTTTCCCCTGGCGGGAGCGAGGTGCATCCGGAGGCCGGGGGCTGCGTTCACTTCGATGACGGCGCCGCCGGTCTTGATGATCGGTTTGCTGAGGGTGGGGGCCATGATGTCGATGCCCGCAATGTCGAGGCCGATGATCCGGGCGATCCGTTCGGCCAGGAATCGGTTGGCCGTATGCACCTGGCCGGTCACGTCCTCGGCCGACCCGCCGGTGGAGAGATTGGCCGTCAACTCCAGCGGGAACACCTCCCCCTGTCCCAGGACCGTATCCATGGTGAAGCCGGCCTTTTCCAGCAGGTGTTCGGTCACCGTGGAGACCTTGAGCCGGGTCATGACGTTTTCGTGTCCGTATCCCCGGTCGGGGTTTCGGTTTTCGATGGCGACCAGCTCGGCGATGGTGTGTTTGCCGTCGCCGGTGACCTCGGCCGGCAGGCGTTTGGCTGCGGCCACGAATTTTCCGTCCACCACCAGCATCCGGAAATCACAGCCGGTCAGGCACTGTTCGATGATAACCCGGTCGCTGACCGCCTTGGCACGATCGAACGCCTCCCGGAGCTCTTCGACGTCGGCGACATTGGTGGTGACCCCTTTCCCGTGGTGGCCGTCATGGGGCTTGACCACCACCGGATATCCCAGCCACTCGGCATCTTCGATCGCACTCTTCTGTTTCCTCACCACGGTCCCCCGGGGCACGGGGATGCCGGCATCTTCGAGCATGATCTTGGTGAGGCGCTTGTTCCCGGCGGTCTCCACGCCGATAAGGCTGGTATTGGAGGTCATGGCCGCCTGGATCCGCTTCTGGTATTTTCCTTCCCCGAGCTGGACCAGATTGTAATCGTCCAGCCGGAGGACGGTGATGCCCCGGACTTCGGCCTCCCGGACGATGGCGGCGGTGGAGGGCCCGAGGTAGTGCTCGTCCCGGATGTCCTTCAGCTCCATGATGGCCTCTTCGAGGTCGTAGGGGGATCCCGCAAGGACGCTGTTGACCAGTGCCACGGCCTCCTTGCCGGCGAACAGACCGGCGTTTTCGACCCAGTAGCTGAAGATGACCTCGAATACGCCCGGGGTGTCGGTGTCGATGGTTTTGCCGAACCCCACATCCATATAGGCGATATACTGCAGCTCCAGGGCCACGTGTTCGATGACGTGCCCCAGGAGGGTTCCCTCGCGCATGCGGGTGATGAGGCCGCCCCGGACACCCTCGGAGCACCGGTGCTCCTCCAGGCTGGGGATGAGGGCCAGCAGCCGGTCCGCAAATCCATCGATCTCGCTGGTTGGAACCTCGTCGTATTCGCCCAGGTCGATGGTGAGAACGATCACGGGCCGGTAGCTGTAGACATTGGCGCCTCTCAGCACTTTTTTCTCGAGTATTTTGATCACATATCCTCCAAGATGTGAAGGGTCGTCATTCAAGGCTCTTTCATGTATCTGCCTGAATAACGCCGTTCTGGCAAGTCAATATTCTCTCTACGGCGGAGACTTTCCGGGATGACGCGGAAATTTGGGGTTGATGGCCGACCCATATAACGGTATGATTTAAAAAAAGGCTCCAAAATCGGGGCTGTGGACGGCTGGTGCGTTGCCGGCTGCGACAATATGGCAGGAAAGCTTTATGCTTCAGAGCACCTTTCAACACACCCCCGGGATCGGACCCAAGATCGAGCAACGCCTCTGGGCTTCGGGCGTTCTGGACTGGACTTCCGCCGGGGAGCGGCCGCCGGCGTGTCTGTCGTCCGCTCAGACGAATGCCCTCGCACGCTGCCTCGATCTTTCCGCCCGGGCCCTTGAAGACGGCAACCCCCGATTCTTTACCGGCCTTCTGCCGGCCGGACTCCACTGGCGCCTGTTTCCGGAGTTTCGCGGTTCCGCGGTTTACCTGGACATCGAAACCACGGGAATGGACGCATGGGGGGCCGAGATCACCACCATCGCCCTCTACGACGGGCGAACCATCCAGACATTCGTGCAGGGACGGAACCTGGCCGATTTTCCCGACGCTGTCGATGCCTACGACCTGATCGTCACCTACAACGGCAAATGCTTCGATGTGCCGTTCATCGAGAACTATTTTCATATCCGCATCGACCATGCCCACATCGACCTCCGCTACGTCCTGAAGCGCCTTGGATATGCCGGCGGGCTGAAGCGGTGCGAGAAGGCGATGGGAATCGACCGGGGGCATCTGGACGGTGTCGACGGTTTTTTTGCCGTGCTGCTCTGGCAGGCGTACCGGGAAGAAGAGGACCCCCGGGTTCTGGAGACGCTGCTGGCCTATAATGTCGAGGATGTCGTCAATCTCGAAGCCCTGATGGTGGACGCCTACAACCAGAACATTATGGGCACACCCTACGCGTCGACCCATCGGATTCCACCGCCCCAGGCCCCGGAGATTCCCTTCCGGGCGGATGCCCGCATCATCGAAGCGGTCCGGCGCCGCATCTTCCCATGATCCATGACGTTCCAATGATCGATTCCGGCCAATACAGCGGCCGCATATTGATCGGCAGCTACAGCCGGCGGCTCAAGAACCGCCTGGCCGAGTATATCCGGCTGTACCGTTCATACGAGGCGTCCGGGAGTCCGGCAGTGCTCTATATCGCCGCTTGGCGCGAGAACGAGAGGGAGGTCTGGTACGAATTCGTCTGCCGGAAGTTTGTCGCGCTCATGGGGTGCCGCCCCGAAGCAGTGGCGGATACGTTCCGGCGGGCGATCATTGAGCGCCGCATCTACCGCTGCACCGGAACGACGTCGGCCGTCATGAAAGAGGTCGAGGGCCGTGAAAACCTGAGCAGCGCATGGCAGACCCTACGGGAGGAGAGCAAGAACAGCGGCGAGATCGAGGCGGTCTACAAGCTGGCCGTCGATGACCGCATCCCGCTGTGGCTCAAGGATCAGGCCGTTATCGAGCCATTTGACGAAGACGGCGTTTTCCTCTCCCGCGGCTGCCTCACCATCGTCTCCAATGAGATGGAGGCGGAGGACGAGCTGCAGCGGCATCGGGATGATCTCGAGGCGATGGTGCGGGCTCGGACCTCGGCGATGTCTCGGCTGAACGGCCAGCTGATGCGGGAGATCATGGACCGTAAGCGCGCCGAGATCAAGCTGCAGCAGACCGTGGATCAGCTGGCGCGCAGTCTCGATGAAACGATCAACGTCATATCCTCCACGGTGGAGGTCCGCGACCCCTATACCGCAGGCCACCAGCAGCGGGTCACCGAAATCGCCGTCGCCGTGGCGCAGGAGATGGGGCTGCCGGAAGAGCAGGTCAAGGGGCTCCAGATGGCCGGCCGCATTCATGATATTGGCAAGATCTCCATTCCCTCGGAAATCCTGTGCAAGCCCGGCCGGCTGAACCAGGCGGAAATCCAGCTCATCCGGCGGCATCCTGATGTCGGCTATGATATTCTCCGGAAGATCGATTTCCCCTGGCCCGTGGCATTGGCCGTTCAGCAGCATCACGAGAAGATGAACGGCTCGGGGTATCCACGGGGCCTATCGGGGGGCGACATCCTCATGGAAGCCCGGATTCTGAGCGTCGCTGACGTTGTCGAGAGCATATCGTCCCATCGGCCCTACCGTCCCGGCCTCGGGATAGAGACGGCACTCGAGGAGATTGCGGAACACCGGTCGGTCCTCTACGACCCCGATGCGGTGGATGCCTGCCTCAGGATCTTTCGGGAGAAAGGCTTTGGCGAGCGGCTCTTTGCATCCCAGAATCCGGTGTGGCCTTTCGACGCCGTCGGCAGCACCGGGGCATAGTTCGTTCTCCGGACCTCATTCCGGGAAAAGCGCCGGCGGCGGGTTTTTCAGGCCGTCGATCCAGCGGCGCGGGAATCCATCGAGCCCGTTTTCCGCTCCCAGAAGCGCTCCCAGAACTGCGCCGCGGGCGGCGTTGTCGCCCCCGAGGTTGGTGTTGACGATGAGGGCTTTTTCCGGGGCGTCATGGTATTTCAGGGCCAGGTATAGCACGGCCGGTATGGCGTGCTCCACGTAGCAGGCCGTGCTGAGGCGCGGCCCAATGACATCCTCGTCGGCATCGCCCAGCCATCGTCGGAATGGGCGGCCCATGAGGGGATTGTCCTGGCGTTCGGCGGCTGCCGTCATGGCTGCTTCAAGCGGCGTCCCCCCCAGCACTGCCAGCAGAAGGTCGATGATCAGGGTTGCCGCCCCGGCCATTTTGGGGCCGGGGTGGGTCCAGCCGAGATGCCGCAGCGCCTCCTGTTTTGCGCGTACGGGGTCGGCGTGGTGGAAGACCGCCAGCGGGAGAATGCCA
>CAJXSB010000238.1 GCA_913060435.1 uncultured Desulfococcus sp. | reverse complement strand
CCACCTATGAATCCATCACCTCGTTCCTGGAGACATTCATGCCGAGCCTGAAAGGGCATGTGGAATATTATGACGGGCAGGAGCCGATTTTTGACGCCTACAATCTGGAGGGGGACATTACCCGGGCGCTGAAAAAGAAGGTCTGGCTCAAGTCGGGCGGCTATATCGTCATCGAGCATACCGAGGCGCTGGTGGCCATCGATGTCAACACGGGCCGCTATGTGGGAAAGCACAACCTGGAGGAGACGATCCTGAAGACCAATCTCGAGGCGGTCAAGGAGATCGCATACCAGGTCCGGCTCCGGGACATCGGGGGGATTATCATTATCGATTTTATCGACATGGCGAAAAAATCAAACCAGGAGAAGGTGTTCAACGCCCTGAAGGATGCCCTGAAAAAGGATCGGAGCAAAACCCATATTCTCCCCATGTCGGACATGGGGCTGATCCAGATGACCCGGAAGCGGGTCCGGAAGCCCCTGAACCGCCTCCTTTGCGAGCCATGCTTCTACTGTGATGGAGAGGGGTATCTGATGTCGGGTCGATCCATATGCTATAATATTTATCGGGAGGTGATGCGGGACGTCCGCGACATGGCGGGCGGCGCGCTGACGATCCGGGTCAACCCCGATATCGCCGACCTGCTCCACGGGGAGGAGAATCATATCATTGTCGCCCTCGAGCGGGAGGTGGGCCGCCAGATCGTCGTCTATCCCAATCATGATTTTCATCTCGAAGAGTTTGACATCTTCGAATCCGTTCGGACGTTGTAATTCAGGGATCCGGCATTCCGATGCGGTCAGAATTAGGGGTTGACGCATCTGGTTGATTGTGTTTAGATATTTAGGTTAAACTTATCGGGTCGACAGGTGGCACCGGATGCAGGTGTTTTGGGTCTAAAATGGAAATAACGTAAACGGATAAAAGGAATTTGTTATGAAACGGACATATCAGCCCAGCAGGATCAAACGCAAACGAAACCATGGTTTTCTGAAGCGGATGTCCAGCCCGTCGGGGCGGAATATCATCAAGCGGCGGCGGGCCAAAGGGAGAAAGCGCCTCTCCGCGTAGTCAGGCGCCCGTATCAAGGGGCCGGGCCGGCCGGAAACGGCCGGCTGCAGGGCCGTGGATACCATTGAAGTATTTGTTCACCAAAGCAGACAGGATACTGAAACGCTCCGAATTTCTCCGGTTATCGCGTTCCGACAACGTTTTCCACAGCAGGCATTTTCTGTTGAGCGTCTGTGAGGGAAGCTGCGGGCGGACGCGCCTTGGGATCACCGTAACGAAGAAGGTCGGAAATGCCGTTGTCCGGAATCGGATCAAGCGGCTTTGCCGTGAGTTTTTTCGTTTGAATAAGCACAATATAACAGGTCATTGGGATATTAATATCATTGCGAAAAAGCAGGCGGCAGGTCTGTCGACCAAGGATGTTTTTTCATCTCTGAAACATATTTTTGACAGAATACCGAATGGTGGTCGTTAAATATATTTTGTTGGTACTCATCCGATTGTATCAATATATAATATCTCCCGTTTTGGCGCCTTCTTGCCGATTTTATCCAACCTGTTCCCATTATGCTTACCAGGCCATCTCTCGCCATGGCGTCATGAAAGGCCTTCTCCTTTCCACCAAGCGAATCTTGCGGTGTCATCCCTTTCATCCCGGAGGAATCGATCCTGTCCCTTAATCACAAGGCGCTGTATTCGCCTTCTATCCTCCTTTTTCACATCGACTCCAGCGGGCCTTTCACGCGAGTTTGCATCTAGGAGAACATGTTCGTTTTGGGTACGAGGAGAGGATCATGGAACAAGCCCGATTATTTGCAGCAATTGCGCTATCGTTTATTGTCATTTTTGCATGGCAGTTCTTTATGGTCGATCAGGAGGCCCCTCCCCCGGAGGCGCCCCAGGCCCCAGCGACCGAAACGGTAACGGCCACCGACACGTCGGTCGCCCCCATGCCGATGACCGAAGCTGCGGCGCCGGCGCCGGCTGCGCCTGCCGCGCCGGCACGGACCGCCAGGATTATCACCGTGGAGACACCCCTCTATATTGCCAAGCTCTCGGAGCGCGGCGGGGTGGTTACCAGTTTTGTCCTCAAGGATTATCGGGAATCCGCCGGGAAGGATTCCCCGCTGAAGTCCCTGATTTCAGAAGATATCACCGGCGGCACCCTTCAAGCCGGGTTTTCCGGCGGCAATTTTCCCGACCTCGGCCAAGCGGTTTTCAGCGCGTCCGTGGATGGGGAAGACCTGGCGGTGTCGGGTGCGCCGCAGGATCTGGTCTTTTCATGGACCTCCCCGGATGGCGTCATCATGGAGAAGCGCTTTCTCTTCTCGCCGGATACCTACCTCATCGGGCTTGACATCCGGTTGAAAAACCCCACGGCCATTCCGGTGAGCGGCAACCTGTCGCTCACCCTTTCCGGCAAGTCCCCGGGAAGCGATGCCCGGTATGGGTTTGAAGGGCCGAGCGCCCTGATCGACGGTGGTCTCGAACAGATCAAGGTCAAGTCCATCGAGGACAAAAACGTTTATGACGGCACCATCGGCTGGGCCGCCATCGAGGGGCGCTATTTCTTTTCCAGCATCATTCCAAAAGATCCCGGGGCGGCGCGGCTCCATCTTTCGGTCCGCGAGGAGGAAGCGCTTCAGAGCCAGTACCTTCTTTCCGATGTAACGGTCGACCCCGCCACCCAGAAAAACGTCGCCTTCGATCTTTTTTTGGGGCCCAAAAGTCTGAAGATCCTCAGCCAGTACAACAACGGGCTGGACAAGCTCATCCATTTCGGCATGTTTGATATCATCGCCAAGCCATGTCTGTGGCTGATGAACTATATCTACAGCGTCATCCCCAACTACGGGGTGGCCATCATCATTTTAACGATTGTCATCAAGTTGATTCTCTGGCCGCTTGGCAACAAGAGCTATGCCTCCATGAACCAGATGAAACGGCTGCAGCCGCTGATGGCGGAGATTCGCGAAAAATATAAAGATGACAAGAAGAAAATGAACGAAGAGCTGATGGGGCTCTATCGCACTTACAAGGTCAACCCCATGGGCGGATGCCTTCCCATGGTGCTCCAGATTCCGGTCTTTTTTGCACTGTATCGGATGCTGTATGAAGCCATTGAGCTCCGGCATGCACCGTTCATCGGATGGATCAACGACCTTTCGGCGCCGGACCGCCTGTTCCGATTTGATGTATCCATCCCCTTTATGGAGCCTCCGTATGGCATCCCTGTCCTGACCATTGTCATGGGGGCGACAATGCTGCTCCAGCAGAAGATGTCCCCGCCTCCAGGGGATCCGACCCAAGCCAAGATGATGATGCTGATGCCTGTCGTATTTACGTTTATCTTTATCAATTTTTCCTCCGGGCTCGTATTGTACTGGCTGGTCAACAACATTCTTTCAATCGGACAGCAGTACTATATAGGAAGGAAAAATGCTTAACTGATGGAGGTGATCAACCATGTCATCCTGTTTGGAATTCGAAGCCAAGGCTGTTGACAAGGCTGTGAAAAAAGCCTCAGAGGCCCTCAATATTCCGATCGAAAAGCTTCAATACAATATCATTTCCTATGGATCTTCCGGTATTTTCGGGCTGGTGGGCGTCAAAAAAGCCAGGATCAGTGTTACCGTGCCTGAGGATGTCGCATCGGAGACGGCGGCGGATGCGGAGGAGGCTGTTCCCTGCCATGTCGAAGCGCCGGAGGCCGGCGCGGGGGAGGAGGGGATTGACGCGGACGGCATCGACGGCCTGCTGAACGACTTGGGCGGGCCAACATCGGACCACGTGGCGTCGCTGGTGGATGAAGCCTTCGGGCTTGAAAAACCGGCAGAGACCCATCCTGCAGAGGCGGTTGCCACGGGAAAAGAGGCCCTTCGCCGCATCATCGATTTTATCACCAGCGGTGCGGAAATCCATGTGGAGGCTGGGGAAGACCGGATCCTTTTCAATGTTGAAGGGGGGAATGCCGGCGTGCTCATCGGCAAGCGGGGGCAGACCCTTGAAGCCATCCAGTATCTTGTTGAAAAAATCGTCAACCGCCAGAGCGATACCCGGATTCGCATCCAGATCGACGTGGAGGGGTACCTCAACAACCGCCGTGAAAACTTGAAGAACCTCGCCCGGAAGCTTTCCGAAAAGGCCAAGAGTACTGGAAAGCCTGCGACCATCGGCCAGATGAACGCTCATGATCGGCGAATCATTCATCTGACGCTCAAAAATGATCAGGGCGTCCGGACCCAGAGCATCGGTGACGGCTTCTACCGGAAGCTGGTCATCTTTCCCAAAAAGCGGCGGAAGAAGCAGAACCTGTAGGAGGCGTGATCGGCTGGCAGCGGGGCCAAATCCTGTGGCCGGCCGACACGTGGAAAGATCTTTTGTTGATGGAGAGTACCACCATTGCTGCCATTGCGACCCCGGTCGGCGTCGGCGGCATCGGCATTATTCGGATCTCCGGCCCGCAGGCATGCCCTATCGCCCAGACGCTCTTTCGGCCTTCCGGGCATCGGCAGCCCTCTTTTTTCCCTGTCTCCCACCGGTTCTACCATGGCCATGTCGTCGCACCCGATTCGGGCCGCTTTATTGACGAAGTGCTTCTGGTGATGATGCAGGCGCCCCGATCCTATACGCGGGAGGATGTCGTGGAAATCCATGCCCATGCCGGCCCGGCAGCGGTTCGGTCCATCCTTGATCTGGTTCTTCGCCAGGGTGCGGTCCTGGCGGGGCCTGGAGAATTTACGCGGCGGGCGTTTCTGAATGGCCGCATCGATTTGACCCAGGCCGAAGCCGTGATCGACGTCATCAATGCGCAGGCAGACAGCGCGCTCCAGGTGGCTGCATCGCAGGTGCAGGGAGCCCTGAAGGGCCACATCGAATCGATCCGGGAGGCCATCTTCGGGATTCTTGCGGAAACCGAGGCGGCCATCGATTTCCCGGAAGATGTCGGCGGAGAAATCGATGATGACGGGATCCTTCATCGGCTGACGGAAACGGGCCTGGCGCCCCTGGAGGCGCTGGTCTCGCAGTACGAAGCCGGCCATGTGCTGCGGGACGGTTTGAAAGTGATCGTGGCGGGGCGTCCCAATGTCGGCAAATCGAGCCTCATGAACCGGCTTCTGGAGCGGGAAAGGGCCATCGTGACACCCATACCGGGCACCACACGGGATTTTATTGAAGAACCCCTGGCCATCCGTGGAATTCCCATTCTCCTGACCGACACCGCGGGGCTGCACGCCACGGAGGACCCCATCGAGAGAATTGGCATCCAGCGGACGGTCGCCCGCATCGAAGCGGCGGATCTGGTTCTGTTCATGACGGCCGCAGACGGACCGTTGACCGCTGCAGATGAAGCGATCTACGACATTGTCCAGGATCGCCTCGTGATCTGGGTGGAAAACAAGAACGACCTCGCGGCGCCCGAAAAGGAGGCCCCTCCGCCGGAACACTGGCGCCAGATGCCGAAGGTTTCCATTTCCGTCCTCTGCAACCGGGGCCTCGGGAAATTGAAGAAGATGATCGAATCCGTCGCCTTGGCGCCATCGCTGGCGTGCGAAAGCGCCCTCATCCCCAATATTCGGCACAAGCACCTGATCGAGGATGCGGCGGCGGCCCTGAAGAACGCCGCCGAAGGCATTCGGCGGCGGGAGCCATTCGAGCTGGTCAATATGGATATCCGATCGGCCCACGAACTGCTGGGAGAGGTTGTCGGCGAAACCTTTCGCGAGGATCTTCTGGACCAGATTTTCGAACGGTTCTGCATCGGGAAGTGAAATGTTCCACGTGGAACAGTGCGGCCGGGGGCGATGGATATGCATCATGTTCCACGTGGAACACCCCGGCGGCGGACGCCGATATACTGTGGAAGTGCATCCGCCGGGGCCTTTCGGGTGAATCGCCCGCCCCCTGCGCTGCCGGGAGTATCATGCCCCCCAAGAGGCATTTTGGCGGCCGGTGCTGCCGCCCAACCAAAGGAGTCAACCATGACGATTGATTTGGAACCCTTTTTCGAAAAATATGAAGCGCTGCTCAAGGCTGCGGATGCGGTTTTTGAGAAGGTGCGGTCAGAGTACCCCGACTGCGTGAAGTGTGCGGAGGGATGCTCCGACTGCTGCCATGCGCTGTTCGACCTGACGCTGATCGAAGCGCTTTACATCAACCATCATTTCAACAAGGCCTACCGCGATCGTGCTGAGGATAAGGACGCCATCATCGAGAAGGCGAATGTCGCGGACCGCACGGTCTACAAGATCAAGCGGGATGCCTACAAGGCCGTAGAGTCCGGGGCGTCGGAGGAGGATGTGCTGGCGGAGCTGGCGAAAAAACGGATCCGGTGTCCGCTGCTCAATGCGCAGGAGCTGTGCAGCCTATACGAGAACCGGCCCATCACCTGCAGGTTTTATGGAATCCCGACGGCCATCGGCGGCAAGGGCCATACCTGCGGTCGCTCTGCATTCCCGCCGGGGGAGCAATATCCGACAGTAAACCTGGATCTGATCCACCAGCGTCTTTACCAGATTTCCGATGAGCTGGTGAAAGCCCTGAAAACCCGCTACAGCAAAATGTCTGAAATGCTGGTGCCCCTCTCCATGGCCCTGCTGACGGTTTATGACGAGGAATACCTCGGCATCCAAAAATCCGGGGAGGGTGCATCGGAGGCGGCAAAAGAGGAGGATGAAGATGAATAAGGTCTCCAGGGAGGAGGCGGAGCAGCGGAAACGGGCTGTTTTTGACAGCATGTCGAAGCGGCGCCGGAAGCACATCCTCGAAAAGGTAGGCTACGAAAAATGGGATCCCTTCCAGGAACCGAAGGACCCCATTGATATCCGCCGTGACCAGAGCAAGCGAACCACCCAGATGCTCGTTCGGGAATTCCTGCAGTCGCGCACCTTCGACGGCTACAGTAATTCCTATGGCAGCGGGGTGCTGGAGCTGTGCATCGGTCTCATGAATGATGACGAACGATACCGGGCGATGTTTGAATTTTCCTGCTGGTATCGAGACCTCCTCGAAAAAGAGAAGGCGGAAAAGACGGGCAAGTCCGAGTGATGCCGTGAGCCCCTTGCCCATGGGATGTTGACTTTCCTCTCAACCGGAACGTAACGCGTGCGCAGGCATCCTCTGCAGGGATGCCTGCGCCGGGAAGAGCGATGCGGCGAAAAGACGGGTTTTCAGCAATCACTGCCGTCCGGCAATGGTGCATGGCGTCCGGCAGAATGGCCCTGGGCCTGCTTCTGCTGCTGGCCGGTCTCCACGCCTGCGCACCATTGAAGATGGGGATGCCCGGCGGAGAGGCGCATGATGGCTCTGCC
>CAJXSB010000237.1 GCA_913060435.1 uncultured Desulfococcus sp. | reverse complement strand
CCCGGGCCAAGAACGCCGTCAAAATCATGATGAAGAACATCATGGACTTCTGCATCGGCACTATCGCCTTTCTCGTCATCGGCTTTCACATCATGTTCGCCGGACCGGATGAATCCCTTTTCTTTCTCGGCAAGACGGGGGCCACCCAGTGGGGGTTCGCCTTCTGGCTCTTCCAGTGCGTCTTCGCAGCCACCACGGCGACCATTCTCTCCGGCGGTGTGGCCGAGCGCTGTAAATTCACCAGCTATCTGATCTACAGCATCGTCATCTGCGCGGTGATCTATCCGATCTTCGGCGGTTGGGCGTGGGGCAGCCTTCTGGACGGCAGCGGCTGGCTCGAGGGGATTCTCGGCGTCGGGTTCTATGATTTCGCCGGCTCGACGGTGGTGCATTCCATCGGCGGGTGGCTCGCACTGGCCGGCGCCATCGTCATCGGCCCCAGGACGGGCAAATTCGACGCCGAGGGCAACCCCAAGGCCCTGCCCGGCCACAACCTTCCCTTTGCCGTCATCGGCGGATTCATCCTCTGGCTCGGCTGGTTCGGCTTCAACCCGGGAAGTACGACGACCTTTGACGGCAACCTGGCACGCATCGCCGTCATGACCAACATCGCCGGTGCGGCCGGCGGCATCGGGGCCATCATCGCCATCTGGTCCTACACCAAAAAGCCGGATGTCGGCATGACCGTCAACGGGTTCCTGGCCGGCATGGTCGCCATCTGCACGGCCGTCGATGTCGTCAACGTCTTCGGTGCGCTGATCATCGGCCTGGTGGCGGGTGTCCTGGTGGTCTTCAGCGTGATCTTCATTGAGCGGAAACTCAAGGTCGACGACCCGGTCGGGTGCGTCTCGGTCCACGGCGTCTGCGGTGCATGGGGTACGCTGGCCTACGCCTTCTTCGGTGTCGAACAGTTCAGTGTAACGGTTCTGATGGCCCAGCTCGTCGGTATTGGCGTCGCATTTGCCTGGGCCTTCGGTTGCGGCATGGCCCTATTTCTCGCCATCAAGCATACCGTGGGCCTCCGCGTCAGCGCTGAAGAGGAGGAGGTGGGCCTCGATATCGAGGAGCACGGCAACGAAGCCTACGCCGCTTTCCAGATTGACCCCCATAATTATTGATCCCTGGACCCTCCCGGGCCGCTGCTGCGGCCCGGGAGGACGACGCTTCACGGAGACCTGCAGGATTTCGAAAATTCACTTAAAGAAAAAAAGATTCATTAAGAGAAAATTTATTGACAAATAAAATTGCATGTGGTGAAATAAAATTAATTCAAATGAAACACATAAAGATATTGCAATACAGCGGTGGGATCATGACGGAGACCACCAGCGGAAACGGGAGACGGCGTCGGGGGAAGGCTTGACGCCGCCGACGAAGGCCTGGTAAAAGCAGGGCTTCGAGAGCGTGGCACCGGCGGATGCCAGCCGGCAGCTTTTTCGGCCGGAAGTTTTTTCGGTCTAATGTTTTTCGGGATGATCAGACGACGATGAAACCCCCCCGTACGGAGATGTTGGCGCAGTCATCGGACGGCCGGACAAACGGCCGGGCGGAGAGCCGTTCCGAGAACAAGCTGGAGATCGCCATCGGCCGGGAGATCCGGTCGTTCCGAAAGAAAATGGACCTCACCATCGCCGAGCTGGCCAAGCTGGCAAGTCTCTCCACAGGCATGCTCTCGAAGATTGAAAACGGCAATGCGTCGCCGTCCCTGGCGACGCTCCAGGCCATCTCGCGGGCCCTCAACATCCCGGTCACGGCCTTCTTCCGAAAGTATGAAGAGGACCGGGACGCCAGCTTCGTCCGCTCCGGCGAGGGGCTGGTCATCGAACGGCGGGGCACCCGGGCGGGGCACCAGTATCAGCTTCTCGGGCACAGCGTGGGAAAGAGCATCTCCGTGGAGCCCTACCTGATCACCCTGACCGAGGCCTCCGAGGTATTCCCGCTCTTTCAGCATCCCGGCATGGAGTTCATCTACATGCTGGAAGGGGGCATGACCTACATGCACGGCGACCGGTCCTACCAACTGGCGCCGGGGGACTCCCTCTTCTTCGATGCCGATGCGCCCCATGGCCCGGAGGAGCTCAGCCAACTTCCCATCCGCTTCCTCTCCGTCATCGTCTCCCCCAGATTTACCGAATAAGCCGGACCCGGGGCATCTTGCAGCGCAGGGGCCCCTTCACCCGGGGTGCGCCCCGGCGAAGTGCCGGATCCAACCCAACATCCACCAATGAGGAGCTGAACGATGTGCGCCATTGCAGGCATTCTATTTAAAAACGGCAGACGCGGCCATTTCGACATGTCCACGGGGGAGGCCCTTACCCGCATCCTGGACGCCACACTCCACCGGGGGCCGGACTCTGCCGGCTGGGCCCTGTACCGGGAGCCGGAGCCGGGGCGGCTGCGCATGCGCTTTCTCATCCCCGACGGCGGGGATGCCGAGAGCGAAACCGCAACCATTCAAGCCGTGCTCGAAGCCCAGGGGGTCCAGGTCATCGATGCGTCCCCCCTGGGATGCACCATCGGCATGACGGTCTGTTTCGAGGGCGATCTCCTCGCCCTGACCCACGCCATCGAGCACCAGGTCAAGCTGGTCTCGGTCGGTGAGAGCCTCGACATCATCAAGGACGTGGGGCAGCCTCTGGACCTGGCGCCGAGGTACGGCATCGGAGACTTTGACGGCGCCCACGGCATCGCCCATATCCGGCTCGCCACCGAATCGGGCGTCCACCCGGACACGTCCCATCCCTTCTGGGCCTGCGGGTTTGCCGACATCGCCACGGTCCACAACGGCCAGATCACCAATTACTGGATCATGCGGCGCCGCCTCGAGCGCCGGGGCATGACCTTCCAGACCGAAAACGACACGGAGCTGATCGCCGTCTACCTCGCCTATCGGATGAGCCGGGGGGCGAGCCTGGAGGATGCCCTGAAGACCTCCCTCGCAGACCTCGACGGTACCTTCTCCTACCTGGTCGCCACCAGGGATGCCATTGGCTACGCCAAGGATAAGCTGGCGGCAAAGCCCATGGTCAAGTACGAAGACGACGACATGATCGTGATCTCGTCCGAGGAGGTGGGGATCAACCGCCTCTTCCCCGGGCGGGCCCTTGCCACCACCGAACCGGCCCCGCTGACCTACGGGCTCTGGTCCAGATCCAAGTAGAGAAGAGGTGCACATGACCGCAACCATCGACTTATCCCGAATGCCCGTTCGAACGGCCAACGAGGTTATCAAAGGCTACGGGGCGGCCTACAAGGACATCGAGATCATCAACCCGGACGCCCGGCACTACATCGGGGTCGGGCTCACCAGCCCCATCCACGTCCGGATTCACGGGTCGGCCGGCTATTTCTGCGGCGGGCTCACCGACGGGCCCATCATCGACGTGGAAAAGAACGTGAGCTGGGGCGTCGGCGACAACATGCTCGCCGGGACCGTGGTTGTCGGCGGCAATGCCGGCGCCCTGGCCGGTGAAGCCCTCCGGGGCGGCACCATCGTCATCCGGGGGAACATGGGGTCCCGGGCCGGGCAGGTCATGAAGCAGGGGACCCTCTGCTGCGGCGGCAACGCGTCGTTCATGGCCGGGTACATGATGTACGGCGGCCGAATCATCATCCTGGGCGACTCCGGCGAGCGGGTCGGCGAGGACATGGCCGGCGGCGAAATCTACGTGGGCGGCAGGATCGCCTCCCTGGGAAACGACGCCGATGTCGCGGACCCGACAGACGAAGAGACCGCGTCGATCATGGCCTTCCTCGACCGTTTCGGCATGGCGTTCTCCGGTCGCTTCAAGAAGGTCGTCTGCGCCGGGAAGGACCTGCGCTACGGCACCCCCGAGCCGCGGAAGCGCACCATCCCATTCTCCAGCTTCTCCGGCAACGGCACGTCCTACTGGAACGAAAAGGCCGTCGAGGACATCCGGGTCAAGTCCGCCATCGGTCGATACCGGATCCGCGGCTTCGGCACCGCCCGGCACGTGCCGCACTTCGGCGACATCGCCTTCCGGGTCGACGTGGCGCGGGCGTTGGAACATCCGGAAACCGCAGGCCCGGTCCAGATGCGGACCTTTCTCGGAGACAGAAGCGGCGGCCGGGCCCTGGATCTCAGCATGCCGGTCATGATCGCGCCCATGAGCTACGGCGCGCTCAGCCCCCGGATGAAGGCCGCCCTGGGCATCGCTTCGCGCCTGTCGGGAATCTCGGAAAACACGGGGGAGGGCGGGATGTATTCCGTGGAGCGGGCCGAGGCCCGGCAGCTCATCGCCCAGTGCCTCTCCGGCCGTCTTGGGTGGAACATCCACGACATGAAGCGATCCGACGGCCTGGAGATCTACATCTCCCAGGGGGCCAAGCCCGGCCTGGGCGGTCAGCTCATGGCCGCCAAACTGACCCGGGAGATCGCCGACATGCGCGGCATCCCCGAGGGCATGGACCTGCGGTCGCCGTCGCGCCACCCCGACATCCTGGGCGGCGACGACCTGATCATGAAGGTGCAGGAGTTCCGGGAGGCGGTGGGATGGCGGCTGCCGGTCTCCATCAAGCTGGGCGGCGGGCGCACCCGGGACGATGTCAAGATCGCCCTCAAGGACGGCCTTGACTTTGTCGAGCTCGACGGCCTCCAGGGCGGCACGGGCGCCGCGGGCAGCGAGGTCGCGGAGTACGTGGGCATCCCCACCATCTCCGCCCTCATGGAGGCCCTTGACGGGCTTTCCGAGATCGACGCAGCGGGTTCGCTGCCCATCGTGGTGATGGGCGGGATCCAGAGCGGCGTCGACGCGGCCAAGGCCATTGCCATGGGTGCGGCCGCCGTGGGCCTCGGGACCGCGATGCTCATCGCCGGCGGCTGCATCGGGTGCATGGACTGCAGCTCGGGCAACTGCCCCGTAGGCATCGCCACCCAGGCGCCCGACCGGGTCGCCAAGTTCGATGTCGAAAAGCAGGCCCTTCGGATGCATGCCTACCTCGAATCGATCCGCTACCAGCTCGCGGTCGTGACCCGTGCACTGGGATACGCGGACATCCGCCAGCTCAGCCGGGATGACCTGGTGGCCCTTACCCCCGAGGCGGCCGAGCTGACCCGCCTGCCCTATGCGCCGGAGTTTCGGCACTGCCCTGCTGCGGCGAGTCCGCCGCGGAAAGAAACGAAAGCGGAGACCGGTACGGCCAATTTTCCACGGCGTTCCTTCCAGCTCATCCGCGCCATGGCCCAGACCGATGCATCGGATGAGACTGCCCAGCAGGGGATCCTCGGCGCCCTGCTGGATCCCCGGGAGAACCCGTTTCCCGAGTCCCGGGCGGCCCATCTCGACGATGTGGTCTTCCTCTCCGCGGCCCTGACCCGGCTGGTGATCGACCCCTACCGCGAGGCGTGCGGCACGTGGACCCGGATCTCCCGGTGCATCGAGATCGGTGAAACAAGCGGGGATGAGCGGTCCGTGGAGATCGCGCAGCCGTTTCTGTTTACCGGGTTCGACGAAGCGCCGGAGAACATCCGGACAGCCCTGGCCGGAGCGCTCTCGGCCACCGGCTGCGGCTACATCGGCAGAAGGCCGCCGGCGGCCGGAGATCCGGCAGGCCGCCCCTATCCATGGTTCCAGATCGTCGCTGGGGGCGACCGCCCGGACCCCGGCGCCCGCGGCCTCATCTATGTCGCGGGAGACGATTTCCACCCACAGACGATGGCGCGCCTCGATGCCGGACAGCTCCTGGGGCTCGCGGTGAAGGGTCGGCACCTGGCCGAGGGTCTCCCGTATGCCCTTGAACAGAAGCTCGACCTGCTCCTGCTGGACGGCGGGGGCGGCATTGAGACCCCATGGACGGAGCTTTCGACCGTTCCCGACCTGACCCTCCTGCGCGACGCCATCCGGATGCTCCGGGAGCGAAACATGGAGGAGGAGATCGCCCTGCTTCATTTCGGCGGCATCCGATCGGGAACGGACGTGGCCAAGTCCCTGGCCATGAACTGTACCGCGTCTGTAATCGGCGCTGCCATGGGGTTCGCCGCCGGGGGTGCAGGGGACGGCGACAGCATGGTCTTCCCGGAGGCGGCGGCAGTCTCCGACCTCGAAGCTTCGATGGTCAACTGGATCAAGGCCACCGCGCAGGAGGCGGCCATCATCGCCCGGTGCACCGGCAAGACCAACGTCCACAACCTGGAGCCCGAGGACATGCGGACCATCACCCTGGCCGCCCATCGGGATCTGGGGATTCCGCTGGCGTCGGGCCAACATCGCCGCGAGGCGTTTTAGCGCATCCCCCGTCATCGGCGGGCCCGCAGCCGGCCCCTGGGGCAAACCGCCCTGGCGGACGGCTGCTTTTTTTGGGAGGCACCGCGCGGCGTGCCCCGGATTCCGATGTTTTCGGGGACCGCCACCAGCCATGCCGAAGGGTGCGTACATTTTTGTCGCGCCGATGGTATCGGCATCGCCACCGCCGCGATCCAGCCGGCAACATGGGATCCGATAGCGCCTTCACCCGATCCCGCCGGCTGCGCCGCCCATGCGGCATGGTGCAGCAGCGCCGAAGAAGGCCGGGAATGGATGGTAATGTGTTTCAAAAATGTAAAAAATATTTAAAAAGAGTTCAAATATGTATGGTCGATGACCTGAAAATCGACAGTCGATACGGCAAAACCGGCATTAGACAAGCAGTGGTATGTTTTTAATACAATAAAAAACAGTTGGTTGAATACTTGATTGCGGCGATGGCATGCAACGTGCTTCGTTTTTCATAAAGATTCCTTTTAGGAAATAAAATATCATAAAAATAAAAAGACATGGCCAAAGAAGGGGAGCACGCATGAACAAGATCGTTGCAATGAAAGAGGCCTCCAGCGGCGAAGAGCGGCGGGAGATCATCCGGGAACACCTGAGAGAGCAGGGCGTGGAGTTCATCCTGGCCCAGTTTGTGGACATCCACGGCTGCCCCAAGGTCAAACAGGTCCCCCTCGACTGCTTCGACGACCTGGCGGACGACGGCGCCGGATTCGCGGGCGCCGCTGTCTGGGGAATGGGGCAGGGGCCCGAGCACCACGACCTCATGGGCCGCACCGACCTCGACACCTACTGCCAGCTCCCCTGGCGGCCCAACGTCGCGGTGGCCGCCTGCGACATATACGTCGACGATGCGCCCTGGCCCTACTGCCCCCGGACCAACCTGAAGCGGATGATCGATCTTTTCGCCGCTGAAGGCTACGCCCTCAACGGCGGATTTGAACCCGAGCACTTCCTGGTGGAGCGCACCCCCGAGGGCGCCCTCAAGCCCTGGGATCCCCTGGGGATCGACACCCTGTCCAAGCCCTGCTACGATTTCCGGGGCATGTGCCAGACCATGGACTACCTCCAGG
>CAJXSB010000236.1 GCA_913060435.1 uncultured Desulfococcus sp. | reverse complement strand
GGATAAAGGCGGCCGCCGAATCCGAGGTGATCTTGTCCTCGCTCTTGTAGCAGGTCCGTCCTGCCAGCTCGATATTTTTGAGAATGGCATCGCCGTCCGGCAGGTACATGATCTCATGAGAGGGGGAGATGATTTTCATCCGGGAACTCCTTTGTCTGGTGGGACCGTATTTTGAGAGGAGTTATTTAAGCACACTTCGAGGGGAAAAGCAAAGCCGCCGGACGGCGGCGTTGCAGGAAGAGGTCTGCCGTGTCCCGCTTTTGGACGCGGCTATGCTTATAAAGAGCGCCGGCGGTGAAAGGCGCAGCCCCAGCCGGGGGTCAGAAAATCGCCCTGGGGCGCCGCGTCATCCGGCACCCCTGCACCGCCGCCATGAGGGCCGCCACCTTGGCGAGATCCTTCCGTCCAGGGGCGGCCTCAACGCCCGAACTCAGGTCGACAGCGTCCGGCTGTGCCAGGGAAATGGCCCGAGCGACATTGCCGGGCGTCAGCCCCCCGGCCAGGACCAGGGGAGAACGGTCGGCCAAGGGTCTCGCCTCGGACCAGTCCCACGTTTCGGCATTGCCCCCGGGAAGCTTGCCGGCACCGCATTCCATCAGGAACGCCGACGGGCGGTATCTGCCGGCATCCCCGGGACCGGGGGACCGGGTGGCAAACAGGGCTTTGATCACCCGCAGGCCTTCCTCGCGAAGCCGCTCGACCTCCTCGGGCGTCTCCCGGCCATGCAGCTGAACAGTGTCGAGTCCACAGGCGCGGACCGTATGAAGGACCGTCTCAACGGACTCATCGACAAAGACGCCCACGCGCCGCACCTCCGGGGGAAGGGCCGCGCAGATGGCCCTGGCCTCTTCCCGGCTTAGATGACGCGGACTCCGGGGATAGAAGACACAGCCGACGGCATGGACACCCAGGGCCGCAACACCGACCGCCTCATCTACATCCGTCAGACCGCAGACCTTGACCTGCGGAATGCTGGGGGAAGCTTCCGTCATGGCATCATTCTCCTTTCAGGGATCGGATGAAGACCGCCGGGTCCGGGGAGCGGACAATGCTTTCGCCGATCAGGAAATTGAAAATACCGGCGGCCTGGAGCATCTCGATATCCCCCCGGCCCCGAATGCCGCTTTCGGCGACCGGCACCTGGGGCGGCTGAAACAGCGCCGCCATCCGGGACGCCCGGGCCACATCGGTGTCAAAGGTCCTGAGGTTGCGGTTGTTGACCCCGATCAATCGGGCGCCGGCGGCAAGCGCAGCTTCGAGCTCGCTCTCCGAGTGGACCTCGACCAGGACATCAAGCCCCGAATCCGCTGCCAGGGCCAGATATTCCCGGAGCTCTCCAGCGCTCAGGATGCGAACGATCAGCAGGATCGCATCGGCGCCCAGGGCCGCCGATTCATAGATCTGGTAGGGAGAGATGATGAAGTCCTTCCGCAGCACCGGAAGACGGACTGCTGCACGGGCAGCCTTTAGGTCGGCAGGGCTTCCCTGGAAAAAATCGGCGTCGGTCAGCACGGAGAGTGCGTCTGCCCCGCCCGCTTCATACCGGCGCGCAAAGGCCGCCGGGTCCAGATCCGGGCAGATGCTTCCCTTGGAAGGCGATGCACGCTTGATTTCGGCGATGATATTGACGCCGGACGGCCCCGGCTGCGACAGGGCGCCGTAGAAGTGGCGCCGCTGGCGGGGCGCTCCGGCCTGCCGGCGGAGGGCCGCTTCCGGGATGCGCTGCCGGGCCGCTTCGACCTCGGCCTTCTTGCGGGCGACGATCCGCTCCAGGATGTCGCCGGCCATCATCCGTTCTCCCGGGTATACCGGACGAGTGCGTCGAGCTTCCCGGCTGCCGCGCCGTCGTCAATGGCGGCCTCCGCCATGGCGATCCCCTCCCGGATGTCGGAAGCCTTGCGGGCGGCCGACAGGGCCGCGCCGGCGTTCAGCACGACCACGTCCCGGCGGGCCCCGCGCTCGCCCGCCAGAATCTCTCGGGTGATGGCGGCGTTTTCCTCGGGATCACCGCCCATGAGATCCGCGATGTCTGCGACCCGGCCGAAAAACTGTTCCGGCGTGATGTCGTAGGTCCGGACCAGGCCGTCTTTGAGCTCGGAAATCCGCGTGGGGGCGCAAACCGATATCTCGTCGAGCCCGTCGTGGCCATGAACCACCATGGCCTGTTTCGCCCCAAGGCGCTTGAGGGCATTGGCAAACATCTCCGTCAGCTCGGGGGCATAGACCCCGAGGAGCTGGCAGTTGGCCCCGGCCGGATTGGTGAGGGGACCCAGCATGTTGAAGATGCTTCGGATACCGACCTCCTTGCGCGCCGGGGCGGCAAAGCGCATGGCGCTGTGGTAGACCGGGGCAAAGAGAAAGCCGATGCCGATCTCGCGCACCGCCTCCTCGACGATCTCGGGATCGACGTCCAGCTTGACGCCGAGGGACTCCAGCACATCGGCGCTGCCGCACTTGCTCGACACGGACCGGTTTCCATGCTTGGCTACGGTGACGCCGCATCCCGCCACCACGAAGGCGGTGGTGGTCGAGATATTGAAGGTGCTCATCCCGTCGCCCCCGGTGCCGCAGGTGTCGACCACCATGCCGCCGGAGGTCTGGATCCGATGGGCCTTCCGACGCATGGCACCGGCAGCGCCGGCCACCTCCTCGAAGGTTTCGCCCTTGGTGGCCAGGGCCGCCATGAAGGCCCCGATCTGGGCGTTGGTGGCATTGCCCGACAGAATCTCGGTGATCACGGCCGACATTTCCGGTTCGCTCAGGTCTTCCCGACGAATAATTTTATTGAGATTTTCTCGAAACATGATCTCCTCCCGTTGCGCGTCGATGGTAGTGGTTGTCTTCATTGGTCGGCATCCTTCCCGCCGTTGTCCGAAAAGCGCAGGAAATTCCGGAGCAGCCGCTTTCCAACGGGCGTCATGATCGATTCCGGATGGAACTGGATGCCTTCGGTGGGGTGCTCCCGATGCCGAATTCCCATGATTTCTCCGTCCTCGGCCTCGGCGGTGACGACGAGGCATTCGGGCAGGCTGGCACGGCTTACGGCCAGCGAATGGTAGCGCATGGCCTGGAAGGGCTGCCGGATCCCATGATAGAGCATTTTGCCGTCGGCGGTGACCATCGAGGTTTTGCCGTGCATCAGCCGTTTGGCGGCGACGATCTCGGCGCCCATGGCCGCTGCGATGGACTGATGGCCCAGGCATACCCCGAGAATGGGAATTTTTCCCGACATTTCCCGAATCACCGCCATGGAGATCCCCGCGTTCGCGGGCCGGCCCGGCCCGGGGGAGATGACAATCCCATCGGGATTGAGGTCCTGGATCTCCGCCAGGGTCACCTGGTCGTTTCGAAAAACCCGGACCGGGGTTCCCAGCCCTTCCAGGTACTGAACCAGGTTGTAGGTAAAGGAATCATAATTGTCGATCATAATCAGCATGAATCGTCCCTCCTCAACGTTTGTGACTATCGGCTGCGGCCGTGCATCAGCTGCAGCGCCCGCTGGATCGCCCTGGCCTTGTTCACGGTTTCCATCCGCTCCTTTTCCGGGTCCGAATCGGCCACGATGCCCGCGCCGGCCCTTACCGTGAGCCTACCGTCCTGAACGCAGGCGGTGCGAATGGTGATGGCCATGTCCATGTTCCCGCTGAAGGAGACATACCCGACGGCGCCGCCGTAGGGGCCCCGGGCCTCCTGCTCCAGATCCGCAATGATTTCCATGGCGCGGACCTTGGGCGCGCCGGACAACGTCCCGGCCGGAAAAGTCGCGCGCAGCAGGTCCCAGGCATCGAACTCGGGCTTGAGGTCGCAGCAGATGTTCGAAACGAGATGCATGACGTGGGAATAGCGCTCGACCACCATCAGGTCGGTCACCTGGACCGAACCGACTTCGGCGATCCGCCCCAGATCGTTTCGGCCGAGGTCCACCAGCATAAGGTGCTCGGCCCGCTCTTTTTCATCCTGGAGCAGCTCGTCGGCCAGCATGCGGTCCTCCTGCTCGCTCCCGCCGCGGGGCCGGGTGCCGGCGATGGGCCGGAGCGAGGCCACGCCGTGCTCCAGGCGGACCATGGTCTCGGGAGAAGATCCGACAAGCGCCGTGCCGTCAAGGTGGAGAAAATAGAGATATGGCGACGGGTTGATGAACCGCTGGGCCCGGTACAGGGTCCACAGATCCGGCGAGGTTTCACAGGTGAAGGGCTGCGAGATGACGGCCTGAATGATGTCGCCCTCCCGGATATGGGCCTTGGTCTGCGTCACCATCTGCCGGAAGGTGTCGTGGTCCAGCCGGGGGCTCAGCTCGACCTCTTCGCCGCCGGCCCTTTCCGGCAGGGCTTCCGTCAGGCACGCGCGGGTCTCGGAGAGGAGCATTTCCAGGCGGGCGGTCGACTGGAGGTAGACATCCTCGGGGTCTTCACCCGCCCCGATGAAGGCCGTCACGACGCCGATGAGGGTATGCCGGATATTGTCGAATATGATCAGCCGATCCGGAATGATAAAATGTGCAATGGGCTGATCGTCCGGAAGCATATTGGGAATTTTTTCAAAAAAAGAGACCATCTCGTAGGCCAGATATCCGACCATACCGCCCCAGAACCGGGGCAGCTCCGGAAGGGTTGCAGGCCGGTATTTCTGCATCAAAGACCTCAACACCGCCAGAGGATCCCCCCGGTGGGCGATCGTCTCCGTTTCCCCGTCGCTCTCCACGGTAACGCGGTCGGAGAAGACCCGGATCTGCGCATGGGCGGAGGTGCTGAGGAAGCTGTAGCGGCCCCATCGTTCGCCCCCCTCGACACTTTCCAACAGGAAGGCCGGGCCTGCACCGGAATAGATCTTCTTCAGCAGAGAGACGGGGGTTTCCGTGTCGGCAAGGACCTCGGCGCAGACGGGAATCACGTTGTGGCGCTCCGCAAGGTCGAGGAATGCGGCTTTTTCGGGAAATCGGTTAATGAGCATAGAATGCGTCCTTTCAGGCATTAAAAAGGGCCGTGGGGGTAGCCCACGGCCCTGAAAAGAAAAAGACCGCGGGCGTTTGGTGCGGCCCACGGTCTGGAAATTCGGTCTCGTTGTCAACTCATAGCGGTCCCCCGGGCACACCGTCTGTCTTGTGCCAGCACCACCACCAGTTTCTATCGGTCGTTATCATCACTATCTTCTTTATCATTATTTTCATGGTGTGGAAATCAATAGTATATTCTTCCGAGATCTGTCAAGAAAATTCAGGCGTCCGGCAAAAAACGGCACCGACGGATTCCGGCGGGGCAATGCCCATTTCCGGTGGCCGAGGCCTTCGGGCGAAACCCTTCGAACCGGCGGCCCGGTCGGCGCCGCTTTCCGGATCCCTCCCGAGCGC
The DNA here is from genome assembly GCA_913060435.1 of uncultured Desulfococcus sp. Classification (GTDB taxonomy): domain Bacteria; phylum Desulfobacterota; class Desulfobacteria; order Desulfobacterales; family Desulfococcaceae; genus Desulfococcus. The sequence goes on along the minus strand of CAJXSB010000236.1, from coordinate 2,006 downwards.
TCCCGCTAGTGTATCCGGCTGAAGAAGCCGCCCTTCTTCTCCTTTTCCGTAAACCGCTCTTCGTATCCAACCTGCACGAAGGTTCCCCGGGTCGTGTTCTGCCACTCCATCGGTTCCCGGATCTTCATGATATTGTCGAGCTGGCCGATCTCTTTGAGGCGCATATAGATGTCGTACCAGGCACAGGGAATGTCCTTGTTGACCTCGCAGCTGGTGAGGTTGGTGCCGCCGCAGGGGCCGTTGAAGAGGCCCTTGGCGCAACGGGTCACGGGGCAGATGCCGCCCGTATACCCCAGCACGCAGCTGCCGCAGGCCCGGCAGCGCTCCTCGAAGATGCCGATCTCCTTGTCCACGCCGATGAACAGGGTATTGATGGCCGGATAGACCGGGGTCTGGGGAAAGCGCTCGGCCACATACTGGCAGCCGGCGCCGCAGGCCATGGACATCAGGGCGTCATATTGGGGAACGATGGCATCCAGCTCCGCCAGCAGCTCCTGGTTGCACTGACGTTCGACCGTATAGCCGTCGATCTGGATATCGACGCCGTCCTGCTTGAAAGAGGCTTTCAGCTGATCGTTGAGAATGCCGACCTCCTTCAAGCCACCGGCATAACAGACCGACACGCAGCCGGCGCAGCCGATGTTCAGAACCTTTTTGTGGTCTTGAATCATTCCCTTGATTTCATCAAAAGGTTTTCTCTTTCCTTTAACCATGATTTGCCTCCAGTATATATTTGAATGGTGACGATCTATTGGATGACCAGTGCATCATGATCCCCCGAAACGACTTTCGGGTGGCAGGTGCCGCAGGTTCTGGGTCCGCTGGCGGCGCCCTTCTTTTCAAGCGCCCGATGGCACTGGATGCACTGCCGGTGAAAGGCTTCCTGCCCGTCGATGGCATCGCCGTCGGTGTGGCAGGTGCGGCATCGCATGGCGTCGCCGCCGTCCAGTTCGTCTTCTTCGAGGACATTGACGCCGTCTTCGTATCGGTGATGGCAGCTTTTGCAGTCGTCAACAGACTCCATGTGCCAGTCATGGGGGAAATATGCGGCCGGCCGCCCCTCCTCCGGGGCCGCCTCGGTGGTCCCGGTGACTTTCCCGAGCCCCAGAAGGGATATCGCAACGAACCAAAGTACAAGAGCGCTGAGAAGCATTCTATCCATAATAACCTTCCTTCACGCCTGATCAGGCGACGTTGGGTTGATCATATTCCTTGAAAACACCCTGGGACCGGCAGATGCTTCTGGCCCACGCGATCATGCTCGGAATGCTGATGCCGACCGGACAGTAGCAGCGCGTGCACAGTACGCATTTATCCCAGATCAGCTCCCTCATCTCTTCGAGTTCCGCGCGGCTGACCTTGCCTTTTTTCCGGTACATCTTCCCCAGAGAATGGATCGCCTTGTAGGAGGGCATGTAGGTCGGATCTTTGTCCTTGTTGACATAGAGGAAGCAGCTCTCGGCGCACATGCCGCAACTCGCGCATACCGACAGCAGGACCTCCATGTTCTTTCTCTGCTTCAGCATTTCCCGGATGCCGTTTTGGTCGACCGGTTTTTCTGGATTCATAATTATCCTCCGTCCAAATGATTTAAGTGGTTTCCACCCATTTTCTGGTTCCGCTTCCAAAGGTCAGCTCGTTTCTGATCAGAAACCGGGCAAAGAAGAAGAACGGCATGTGAACCAGCTTGGTAAAGGGAATGGCGATCAGCATCAGTTCTCCACAAATGATGTGGATCAGCAGAATGGTGTCGTAGTCAAAGAACTGGTGATAAGCCAGGTAGCCCGTGACAAAGGGGGCCATTGTAACCGCCCAGGCGATCCAGTCCCGGTAGGTGGTGACCGATCTCACCTTGGCAACCAACAGCCGCCGCAGAAAGAAAACGCCGCCGAGGATGATGAAAAGCAGGGTCAGACTGTCAACGGTGGATTCGGAAAGGGTGGGGAAATTGAATCCGAAATAGTCGTCCAGGAGAATGTTGTGCCCTACGGTGACGATGGGCAGGA
>CAJXSB010000235.1 GCA_913060435.1 uncultured Desulfococcus sp. | reverse complement strand
ATGCCGTCCGGCCGCCCCGCACCGGGGCACGATGCTTTGAATTGGACCCCAAGAAAGGAACATGCGATGCTGACCATCGAAGAGAAAGCCATTGAACTCGAAAAAAAACATACCTGCCACGAGATCGATTTTGCGGAAATCGACGATCTGGAAAACCGCTGGAAAAACGACCCCCGCTGGAAGGGCATCGTCCGCCCCTACAAGGCGGCGGAGGTCCTCAACCTGCGCGGCACCCTCAAGCTTGAATACACCTTTGCCCGGATCGGCGCCGAACGGTTGTGGCGGCTTCTCCAGACCGAGCCATATGTCGCCGCCTTGGGGGCGCTGACCGGCAACCAGGCGGTCCAGCAGGTCGAGGCCGGCCTCAAGGCCATCTATCTCAGCGGCTGGCAGGTGGCGGCCGACAACAATCTGGCCGGCGAGATGTACCCCGACCAGAGCCTCTACCCGGCCAACAGCGTTCCGGCGGTGGTGCGCCGGATCAACAACGCCCTCCGGCGTGCCGACCAGATCCAGGTCCTCGACTGCCGCAAGGAGGGGCCCTACTGGTTCGCGCCCATCGTGGCGGACGCCGAGGCCGGCTTCGGGGGGCCGCTCAACGCCTATGAACTGATGAAGGACATGATCGACGCCGGGGCCGCCGGCGTCCATTTCGAGGACCAGCTCTCCTCGGCCAAAAAATGCGGCCATATGGGCGGCAAGGTGCTGGTGCCCACCCGGGAGTTCATTATCAAGCTCATCGCCGCGCGGCTGGCTGCCGATGTCTGTGATGTGCCCACCGTTCTCATCGCCCGGACCGACGCCGACGCAGCCAAGCTCCTCACCAGCGATATTGATGAGCGGGACCGCCCGTTCATCATCGGCAGCGAGCGGTCGGCCGAAGGATTCTACTGGGTCAAGGGCGGCGTCGAGGCGGCCATCGCCCGGGGCCTCAGCTACGCGCCCTACGCCGACATGATCTGGTGCGAAACCTCCCGCCCCGACCTCGAGCAGGCCAGGATGTTCGCCGAAGGCATCCACGCCGAATTTCCCGACAAGATACTGAGCTACAACTGCTCCCCCTCCTTCAACTGGAAGGCCAACCTGGACGACGCCACCATCGCCAAATTCCAGCGGGAGCTGGCGGCCATGGGGTACAAGTTCCAGTTCGTCACCCTGGCCGGGTTCCACACCCTCAACCTGGGTATGTTCGACCTGGCCCAGAGCTACAAAAAGGAGGGCATGGCCGCCTATTCCCAGTTCCAGCAGGAGGAGTTCCGGCATGAGAAAGCCGAGGGCTACATGGCTACCAGCCATCAGAAGTTCGTGGGCGCCGGCTATTTCGATCGCCTCATGAACAGCGTCACCCAGGGGGAGAGCTCGGTCGAGGCCCTGAAGGGATCCACGGAGGAGGAGCAGTTCTGATTCTTCAAACCCGAAGCAGGATCAGTATCAGGAGCACCGCCGCAGCGATGGTAAGCGTCTGCTTGAAGCCGCTGTTGCGGCGGTCGGAAGCATTCCGTGGCGGCCGTAATGAGGATGTCCGGGAGATGTCCGTAGCCGCCGCGGCTTGTTCAACAATGCTGGTCCCGATCTTGCGCGCACCGACAGCGTAGCCGGCAAGGAGCGCATTGTCGCAGATCCGGTTGACGGCCCGGGGGGCGCCGCCGCTCTTGGCCCAGATCCGCTTCTCGGCCCGCCGGTCAAAAAGCGGCGTCTGACGTCCGGCCTGGCGCAGCCGATGGGCGATATAGGCCCGGACCTCCTCCAGCGACATCGCCTCTATATTGCAGCGGACGGCAATCTTCTGTTGAAGCGGCGCCAGGGATGGCTTCTTCAGGACCCCCAGGATCTCCCGCTGTCCCGCCAGGAGGATCTGCAGCCGGCATTTTTTCCTGTTGACGTCATCCGCGAGCGATTTCAGGCGTTCGAGACATGGCGCTTCGATCAGGTGGGCCTCATCAATGACCAGCATCGCCTTCATCCCGCCTTTTGAGGCCTGATCGAGGCGAAACCGGATTTTTTTGCCGAGATCTGCAGCATCTACTGGGCCTTCGGTGTAAATGCTGAGCTGCTGCGCCAGATGATACAGAATCCCGGAGAAGCCGGGCAGGGGATTGGGAATGCGTACGGCGAAATAATCCGGCGCCAGGTTTTCCACAAGGGCGTGGATCAGTATGGTCTTGCCGGTTCCCACGTCTCCGGTGACGAGGAGCAGCTCCCTTTCCGAGCGGACCCCGCAGGTCAGGGAGGCCAGCACTGCCTTGTGGGGTCCGGTCGGGCAGAGAAAAGCGGTGTCGGGCGTATTCTCAAAGGGTGCTTTGTCGAGGTTGTAAAAATGGGTGTACATATGCTGCCCCCTGCGGACGGCACGGGGTGTCCTGATTCATGAGGACACTTCCGCGCGGCGGTCTTGGCCGGTGTTCACCGTTGCATGCTTGAAAACGAATGGCCGGAGCGCTTCCTTGATCCGGAAACCGGGTATATGCCCTGCTTCATGGGTCACTGAACTCCCTTCAGGATTTCGATCAGCATTTTTTTCCGGTCTGCCTGCTGCGGCTTCAGGAACGGGAGATGATCGAAGGTGAGGCGGGCCACGGCGCTTTCGGCTTCCGCCCGGGTTGCATATCTTCCGGCCAGCACCCGAAAGACCCGGTCGTTTCCCTGCTGTGCTTCGGTGACGGATGCCTCCTGCTCCGCCAGTGCCGGTTTTCGAATCATGGCCGATGCCGCATCCGCACTGTAAAAGCTTGCATAGTGGATGCGGAAGGCCCCGTCGGGCATCTCGCGGATCAAATCATCCCGCTCTAATGTTGGGAAAAAGACCTGCATCCCGGTGCAGTCCCGGGCGCCGGCCCCAAGGTTCGGGTTCGCCATGCGGAGCAGGTCCACGATGAAGTCATTTCCCACGCCATACCTGGCCTGCGCCATTTCCGCCAGGCAGGCGTTTGGCGACCCGGAGCGGCCGTCGACCCCGCCGTTGACAGCCTTGTCTGCCGCGACATCCGAAACCGGCGGAGGTGCGCCGGCATCCGCCGATTCCCCGCCTGCATCCCCCGCCTTTTTCCGAAGAATTTCCGCGATCATCGGCCCAATTCCCGAATCCTCGGAAATGCCGTCTTCCCGGGTACTCCCTTTGCCGGCGGTGCCGGCAGCGGCGGCAATCGGAGCAGGTGGAGTCGCTTCCGGCGTTGCATCGTCCGCGATCCTGGGCTCGGTGCCGTCTGTTTCGGCCGCTTCCGCCGATGCGGCAATCGGGGCGGGTGGCGTCGCTTCCGGCGGTGCATCGTCAGCGCCCCTGGGCTCGGAGCCCTCTGTTTCGTCCGCTTCCGGCGATGCGGCAATCGGGGCGGGTGGAGTCGCTTCCGGCGTTGCATCGTCAGCGCCCCTGGGCTCGGTGCCGTCTTTTCTGTCCGCTCCTGTCGCCTTCGGTGCTGAGGCGGTGAGAAATGCTGCCGAAGGTATACCGTTTGCAGCTTTCCTTTCTGTAACATCCCTGCCAGCTGTGATTTCGACGTTTACCGTGTCTCGGGATGCTTGGGGCGCTGGGGCTTCCGCCGGCGCTGCCTGTCTCGCCGCTGTGGTCGATCGTATTGCAGCCGATTGGGTTGTAGCGGATCTGGCGGCTTCATCGCCGATGCTGACGGGGCCCGATTCATCCTTGAGCGCGTAGCCGATCAGAAACACGATCAAAACAAGGACTGCGGCCGCAGCCGGCAGCAACAGTTTCCGGGGCGTTTTGCTGCGCTTGATCGGGAGTTTTCTCGCGGTGAAGCCGGCGGCCATATCCGTGATGACCTCCTGAATGATCGGGGCCCCGATCTTCCGGGATTCGAGAGCATACCCTGTCATCAGGGCATTGTCGCAGATATTGTTGATGATCCGGGGGGCGCCGCGGCTATGCTCCCATATCCGTCCCAGCGCCTTCCGGTCAAAAAGGGGCGCCTCTCTTCCAGCGACACGAAGCCGGTGTCGGATATATCTTTCGGTCTCTTTCCGGTCCAGCGTTTCCAGCATTCGGTTGATGACGATCCGCTGCCGAAGCGATTTGAGTTTATCCTTCTGAAGGGTCTGGTAGAGTTCTTTCTGCCCCACCAGGACGATCTGGATCAGTTTCCGGCTTTCGGTCTCATAATTGGAGAGCAGACGGATACGCTCCAGGTCGCTTTCTGAAAGCAGATGCGCCTCGTCAATGATCAGCACTGCCCGCTTGCCTGTCCCATCGGTTTTTTCGAGGGCAATCTTGAGGGCGTAGTAGGACTCCGGCGATTGCGTCTTTTCAACAAATTTCAGGCCCATCGTTTTCGAAAGGCGATAAAAGATCTCCCCAAATCCGGCGCGTGGATTGTTGATGTGGGTCACCACGAATTTTGGGCCCAGCTCCTTCAGGAGTGCCTGGATCAGGGTGGTCTTTCCGGTCCCCGCATCACCGGCGACGAGAATGAACCCCTTGGCATAGTTGATGCCGTAGACCATGGATGCCAGAACCTCCCGGTGGCCTTTGGACAGGTAAAGAAACATCGGGTCGGGCGTGTGGTCGAAGGGTCTGGTCGAAAGATGATAGAAATTTTTGTACATGTCCCTGTTTCAGCAAAGAGTCATCAAAAAAGCCGGGCTACTTGATGCTTCAAGCAGCCCGGCTGTCTGTTGCAAGACCCGTGGCTTTCCGTCCCTGCCTCGCGGCAGGTTTGGCGAAAATGGCCGGATTCCGAAAATGTCAGGGCTGGAGCATCTCCTTGACGGCATCCAGCACGGGGTTTGGTTCGGATGGCGTCTCGGGCGGCGGCGTCCATCTGTCAAGGTGACGGACCACGCAATCGTACTGCTCCCAACCCTTGAGGGGAAAATCGAGGTCGACGGAGCGCCATTTGGGGTGGCCGTTGGCCTGGAGCCATTCCATATTGTCTGCCAGTATTTTCGCGAACTGTCCCACGAATTCGCAGTTCGCATGCCGGAAATCGTATGACATCAAGACGGCCTTGACCGCCACCGTGGGGACGGCATTCGGCTGCCATGCATAGGTGTTCGCGGGGATTTCGGCTTTTGGGTAGTATTCAACGATGGCGGGTTCGCGGATGGAGACAAGGGACAGGCCGTCTTCGGCAGAGACCTTTTCGGAGAAGAGCTTGACCGGGTATCCGGCGACGTAGAACATGGCGTCGATATTTCCCGCTTTGAGTTCTGACAGGGCGGTCTCCGTCCCGATGGTCAGGACTTCCCGCGGCTGGATCCCCGAGACTTCAAACATGAGATTGGCGGTCAGGAAGGTGCCGCTCCCTTCCCGGTCGACGGCGACGCGTTTGCCGGCAAGTTCCTTGAATTCGGTGATGCCCTGCCGTCCAAGGATATGGATCTCCTCATTGTAGAGGGGGAAGACCATCTTGGTTTTTTTGGCGATTCTGGCCAGAACGGGATTGCTGCGGACCTTGGAGACGAAGGCCAGAACATCGGACTGAACAATGCCCATCTGGGTCCGCGGACGTTTGTAGACGGCGTAGATATTTTCGATCGATCCTTTGGAATTATAGACCCTCAGGTGGATTCCCTTGTCCTTCACGAGCTCCTGGAGGTTAAGCCCGAACTGGTAGTAGGTGCCCTTTTCGCCACCGGTGATGATGGCGAGGTCCGTGGCGGCGGATATGCCCGCAAACAGAAAGATGCACAACAGGGATAGAAGCATCGCTGCAACCGATCTTTTCATGACACCTCCTCATGGATTTGGTTTTTAGGGTAATATTCAATCATATCTACCTGACAGGCGGCCGCCCTGTAAACCTAAAATCGGGTTTTTTTGCCCGTGGCAGGGGCACCCCGGATGACCGCCGGGAAATAAATTGACTTAAGTCAATGATGTCGGCTACCCTGGATGATATCCATTCATCAATCCATGACGGCCTGCCTGTCTCAACCGCAATCCGCGAAACCCCTGCGCGGACGCCAATTTTTTCGACCGTTCGGACTGTTCCCTTATTTCCCCTGCTTCGGTGTCCGGGGTTTTGCCTTCCTTCAGGAGGTGGCGATGTCTGTGAAAGACTTCATGAACCGGCTCCGGTTTTTCCGGACCCGAGCGGCGCGGGGCGGCTGCCGGGAGTCGCGGTTTTCCGATGGCTGGGGGGAGCGCCGCTGCGGCGGGCGTTCATGGGAGCACTTCTACCGCGACCGGTGGCAGTACGACAAAAAGGTGCGGTCCACCCACGGCGTCAACTGCACCGGCTCCTGCTCGTGGGACGTCTTCGTGAAAAACGGGATGATCGTCTGGGAAACCCAGCGGACCGACTATCCGGACTGCGGCGAAGGCTTCCCCAACCACGAGCCGCGGGGGTGCCCCCGGGGCGCCACCTTCTCCTGGTACACCTACAGCCCGATCCGCCTCAAGCACCCCCTGGTTCGCGCCTCCCTCCTGGCGATGTGGCGCGACGCCCTGACGAAGCACGGCGATCCTGTCGCGGCGTGGCGGGAGATTGCGGCAGACCCTGAAAAGCGCCGGCGCTTCCACCGGGAGCGGGGCAAAGGCGGCTTTGTCCGCCTTCCGTGGGACGACGCCGCGACCCTGATCGCCGCTTCCCTGGTTCATACGATCCAGCGCCATGGCCCCGACCGGATCTTCGGGTTTACCCCGATCCCCGCCATGTCCATGGTCTCCTATGCCGCCGGCGCTCGGTTTCTCTCGCTCATCGGCGGCGCCCTCATCTCCTTCTACGACTGGTACTGCGATCTCCCTCCCGCCTCGCCCCAGATCTGGGGCGAACAGACGGACGTGCCCGAAAGCGCGGACTGGTATGCGTCGACCTACATGATCGTCTGGGGCACGAACCTGCCCATGACCCGGACGCCGGACGCCCATTTCTTTACCGAGGCGCGCTACCGGGGCGCCAAGGTCGCTGCGGTGGCGCCGGATTACGCCGAGTACGTCAAGATCGCCGACACCTGGCTGCCCGCCCGGGCCGGCACCGACGCAGCCCTGGCCCTGGCCATGGCCCGCATCATCGTGAAGGAGTTCTATATCGACCGCCCGTCCGCCTATTTTGCCGGGTACGCCAAGCAATACACCGACCTCCCGTTCGCGGTGCTCCTGGAGGAAGCGGACGGGGCGCTGGCGGCGGGCCGCTTCCTGAGGGCCGCCGATCTGGGCGCGGAGATGGAGAACCCCCAGTGGAAGACCGTGCTCTTCGACGGCGCCTCCGGATCCTGGTCGGTGCCCAACGGGAGCATCGGCTTCCGGTGGGATGAGGCCTGCGGCCGTTGGAACCTCGACCTGAAGGACGCCCGCACCGACGCCGCCGTCGACCCCCGGCTCACCTATGCTGCAGACGCCGATGCCTGGCAAACGGTGACCCTGCCATGCTTCAACGATGGGGCGCCCGGGACGAAGACCGGCCGGG
>CAJXSB010000234.1 GCA_913060435.1 uncultured Desulfococcus sp. | reverse complement strand
CGTCCGTTCAAGGGATGATTTCACCGTCTTAACTGAAGACGCCCCCGTTACGATTGAGGAAATCGAGATCACCCAGGGATTGGCTACCTATTCCTTTATCGCGGGCAAGGAGACCCTGGTCTGGGCCGATCTCGATGGTCTTTTTGGCCACCCAACACGGGACCGGGCAGAACTGTCCATAACCAGTCCCAGCGGCATCGTGACAACCCATGAAGCAAGCCATTTCATACACAATTTTGATCGCCGATATTCCAGCACAGAAGTCCACTTTCATGTTCCAAGCCGTGACATCGATGATGCAGGCAGCTATCGGTTCGAGGTTACTTTCCAAAGAGACGGCTCGACCATCGACACCCCCTGGGTCCAGGAGCCCGGATTCGATGGCACGAAAGGCGTCGAACTGATTTTCGTTAAATTCACGGATGTAATCAACGGTCTATGGAACATCGAAGATCCTTTCCCCTGGTTTAACATGAGAGATTTTCTGTATGGCATCTCTACGTTCCAGCGGGCCTTTCCGGTCCATCCACATGAAGTCTCAGTTCATTTCGTGGAAGGAAAATATCTTGACTACATTGTTGATCGGGTGCAGTACACCAGCTTGGATGGGGGTCTATCGGACATCGACAGGTTGGTGGTCGATACCCGCCAGGCCTTGAATAATTTTGAAAGCGATGGTTGCCATGACTGCATTCAGCGCTGTATCGGGCTCCTTGATCCGACACTGATGACCGGTAGGTATCTTGCCTTTGCCCCGTTTAATCAACCAGTGGCGGTCACCCCTTTTACTCATGATATCGATGGCGGCCGTTCCCATAATTGGGGCAGCACGCTTTCCCACGAATTAGGCCACACACTCGGTCTTGTACCCGAAGGGAATGCCAATCATGATCCATCGGATCCCAATCACCATAGCATTAACGACCTGCTATATAATGAAGACGGATTGCCATTTCAAATCTGGAGTTCGGTGCTTGACCGCTTCATCCCGGCCGGCACGGCCGCACCGATGATGTTCTATGCCGGCGGCGGAAACGACGATCTGTACTTCTTTGAGAATCATTATGATGGGGAGGAGGTCGATTACCCCTTCCTCATCAGAAAATTCCGAAATGAAGCACGCTCGGCGTCTAGCACCATAGCCCTAACCCAGTCCGTTAGAACACCTGGAGGGCCGAAGATTGTGATCGTGGGTGGAATCAAGCAAGAAAAAATCGTCACCGTGCAGGAGTCCTACGTGACCACCGCCGACATCCCACTGACCCCGGTAGAAGCATCGGAGTATTCACTGGTATTTCTCAGCGCCTCCAATGCCGTCCTGGCGCAGGATCCGTTTACCGCGGCGTTTGAACTGATGGATGTCGCAGAAACTCAAACGGAAATCCTGAATCTCGTAAGGCCGCTCCCTGCCGGCACGGCGAAAATTGAAATCCGCTGGGCAGGGGAAGTGCTGACGACCATCGCGGCAAGCCCCAACCCGCCTATCCTGGGGGGCGTCAGCATCGATCTTTCCGCGTCTATGCCAACTATAAGCTGGACAGCCACGGATGCAGATGATGATCATTTATCCTTCACCCTGATGTATTCTCCGGATGGCGGCGCGCACTACCAACCGATTGCCGCTGGACTCACCGACTCGCCGTATGTCTGGGATCATCGTCTCACAGGCGGCACTTCTGAGGGCAGGGTCAAGCTTATCGTTACCGACGGCTACCATCGAGCCGAAGCGGAATCGGGCCTTTTTTCACTACCCCAAAAAGCCCCGTTACTGGCGATATTGAAGCCCAATATGGATGATGCCTTCACTCAAGGTTCCCTCATCAACCTTCGTGGAGCGGCCTTTGATCCGGAAGACGGATTATTGCACGACGCGAGCCTGAAATGGCAAATGGACAGGTCGCTCGATTTCGGTGCCGGGGAGACATTAGCGGTACAGCATAAGACACGACCCATCCCGACCGGCGGCGTCGTTGCCATGCCATTTGAGGTGGGGGAGCACACCCTTCAGCTCGCGGCCGAAGACAGCGAAGGGAATATATCACTCGCAGAAATAAGGATTACGATCACAGCCGATCGGGACCGCGACGGCTTTAGCGACACCGATGAAGAAGCTGCAGGCAGCGATCCGAACGACCCCTTCACACGTCCACAGCGTACGCCGGTGGCTGACCCCAATGGCCCTTACACCGCGCATGAAGGCACCTCAATCCTGTTCGACGGAAGCGGATCGTCCGATCCTGACGGGGATCCTCTGATCTACCGCTGGGATTTGGGTGACGGAACCATCGATTTCGGACGGCTCGCCCTGCACGCCTACGGAGACAATGGAAACTATTCGGTGTCTCTCACCGTCTCCGATCCCGAGGGTTTGAGCGGCACCGCGTCAACCTCAGCGACGATTACCAACGTGGCTCCGAAGGTGACGATGGGGCCACTGGCGCAGCCAAACCCTCAGTTCATCTTACCGGCGGTCCATGATCTTCGCTTCACAGCACAATTCAGCGACCCCGGATGGATGGATACGCACACGGCCATTTGGGATTTCGGGGACGGCACCAATGATGCCGGGACTCTCAACGAGGAAAACACAGCTCCCGACGCAACCGGAGAAGCTATGGCAAACCACATATATGCCACCCCTGGAAACTATACGGTAACAGTGACCCTGACCGATGACGATGGGGCCTCGGACACCGACACGCTAAGCGTAACTGTCGTGGATGAGTTTGGCGCCTTGCAGGACCTCGACCGATATATTCAAGGGCTGTCTGTCAATGCATTCAAGCATCCGGCGAATCAGCGAAAAAAAACGTTGGGTCAAAAAATACATGCTGTTGAACAGATGTTGATGGCAAACAACTATATGGGGGCCATCCAGAAGCTTTCCAATGATCTTCAAACCAAATGTGACGACCAATTGGGTGGACATCCAAAGAATAAAAAGAATGACTGGATTATTGACATAGAGGCCCAAGAGGAGATCTGCAGGAAAATCGAAGACCTGATCGCTTACTTGGAGACGTTGCTTCCGTAATCCGACATTCTATAGGGAGGCAGGGAGGCAAATATCGCTTCGTCTATTTCTGAATAAATCTATCTTGGTGTTATCAATTCCATCGGTCAAATCCCTTTCTCGTGTGAATGGACTGATGGCATCTCATCCGCCCCCCTGTGTCGAGATAGTTGTCACATCGAATTGGCAGCAAAGGATCACGTCCCGGCCCATCAAGGGCCGGGACGAGGTACCCGTCAGTTTTGCAGCGAAACCCTTTTCAACAAAAAAGATTTTTCTCAAACGCACACCCCTCCCCCCCATACGCCTCATTCAAGACCTCGATGGGGTGGTATACTGGATAGTTTGCCATGTGCTCAAACTGGAGCCGGCAGCTCAGGCAGTCGGTGATGATGCGCTCCGGATGAACCGCCTCGATCTTGTCCATGAGGGGTCTGCCCATGGCCATGGCGGTATCGTGAAAGGTCTTCTTGAACCCCATGATGCCGGCCATGCCGCAGCAGTCATAGACGCCTTCGATGGAATGGAGCTGAATGCCCGGAACCCGCCGCAGCAGGTCCAGATAGGGGCGGCCGATATTCTGCTCCCGCAGGTGGCAGGGCGGATAATAGGCGGCATGAATTCGGAGCGGACCGAAATCGGTGTTCAACAGTCCCTGCCGGGAAAACCCCATCAGGTACTCCCCCAGATCGAGGATGTTTTCCGACACCGTAATCCGCTGAATGGGATCCAGGGGAGAAAAATACCCTTCATCCATGGGCTCCCCCTTAAACATGTCGCGCCGAACCTTTCGGAAAGCGGGCCCTTCTGATGTTGCTGCAGCGTGTTGATCCGGGATGACGACATACTGATCGTCGCCGCCCACCCTCTCCTGGTAGGCCGGTGACAACCAGGCGCCGGCGGGCAGCACCTCTTTGAGCATATAGCCGCAGGTGGGGCAGGCCGTAACGATGCGCCAGCCCTCCGCCGCGGCCCGGGCCAGAGGCCCCAGGTTTTTTCGGGCGAATTCGAGGGTCTTCTCCCGGTCGCCCTCCAGCAGGGACGGCATGCCGCAGCAGACCTGATCCGGCACCCAGACCGCTGCCCCGCTCTTCTCGAGAACCGCCACCGCCGCCCTGGGAACCTGGGGAAAAAGATAGGCACCGGTGCAGCCGACGAAAAAGAGGACCCTGTTGTCCCGGCCGACCTGCGGACGGTTCAGCCCCTTGCGTCCGGCCCAGGAAAAAAAAGCGGCGTCCGGAAATGTGGGCAGCGCCCGGGCTTCATGGATGCCGACGGCCCTTTTGATCCAACGGCTGAAGGTGGGGTGGCGCCCGAGAAAATTGCTGAGGCGGGGCAGCACTCCGCAGATCCGCCCGACGCCGGCCACGTCCTCCATGAGACGCAGGGCCGGCGGCAGCCCCTCCCTCTCGACAACGCCGGTCTTCGCCGCAATCACCTTCTCCCGGACATCCGGACAGGAGCAGAGCCCGCAGTAATTGCAAAGATCGGCAAGCCGCCTCAGGTCCGCTTCCGGGATGGGCGACCCCGTCTCCTGCTCGCGGTCCCACAGGCGGTACAGCTCCGGAAACAGGCGGCATGTCTCCATCATGTCCCGGCAGGATTCGCAGTCGGCACACATTTCCACCACCTCCCGAATGGTGTTTTCCGGGGTGTCGGTCATGGCGATATTCTCCTTTTGCAGAAGACGACGGTCATCCAACAGACAGTGCGCCGTAAATCATCCCGGCAATGGTGCTCAGGATCACGATGATGCCGCAGAATGTCGCCGTCTTTTTCATTCCCATGACGCTGCCGATCACGAGCATGTTGGGCAGGGAAAGTGCCGGTCCCGCAAGCAGCAGCGCCAGGGCGGGCCCCTTGCCCATTCCCGCTCCCAGCAGCCCCTGCAGGATGGGCACCTCGGTCAGGGTCGCGAAATACATCAATGCACCGGCCAAAGAGGCGATCAGGTTCGCCCATATGGTGTTGCCGCCCAATAGCGACTGCACCCACTGCTCTGGAATCAGGGCCGGATGACCGGGACGCCCGAGAAGAAAACCAGCCACTAGGACGCCTCCGCCCAGGAGCGGGAAGATCTGTTTCATGAAGCCCCAGGTCGATTCGACCCAGCTTCTGCATTCGTCTTTCGTGAACCATGCCTTGAGTATGAACGCCAGCAGGATCAGCAGTATGGCGGTAATGTACCACTTGGCGCCGAAGATCGCCGGCCACAGGCCCGTCGATCCAGGGACGGGTTTGGCAAAGGCGGCAAAGACCAGGATCAGGACCATTGTCAACAGATAGAGGCTGTCCTGGAAAAGGGTCCGCTCTTTGGCGCCCTCATCCGGCACATAAATCTGCCCGGCGGTTCGGGCCGCATCGTCCTTATGGAAAATGATTGCCATCAGCAGGCCCGTGATCACGGCAAAGATAACTGCGCCCACGGCCCGGGCCAGACCCAGCTGCCAGCCCAGAATCTTGGCCGTGAGGGTGATGGCCAGCACGTTGATGGCCGGCCCGGAATAGAGGAACGCCGTTGCGGGTCCGATGCCCGCCCCGCGGGTGTAGATGCCGGCAAACAGCGGCAGGACGGTGCAGGAGCAGACCGCGAGGATGGTTCCGGAGACAGAGGCCACGGAATAGGATAACAGCTTACCGGCTTGTGCGCCAAAATACTTGAGGACCGACGCCTGGGAGACAAATACGGCAATAGCACCGGCGATAAAAAAGGCCGGAATCAGGCAGGTCAATACATGCTCCCGGGCATATTCCTGGAGCATCATGAACGCTTCCAGCCCGGATTGCCGGACGACCGGATGGCTCCAGGGCACATAATAGGCGGCCACAAAAACGCCCACAATCAGCAACAGCTTCGTACGCTCTTTCATGATGAAGACTTCCTTCGAAACGGCCTCGCGCGAACATCCCCAACGGCGTGGCGCCGTTTGTAGTAATTAAGGCTGCCGCCAGGTCCATGGCATGGCGGCGCATTGTCGACTCAAGGGAGTCAACCTATTTTTCAAGCCACGCCCGGACCTCTTCTTTGGTTGGAATCTTGCCGACGCTCTTGACCTCTCCGTCGATGACAACGGCGGGGGTGCCGAACACACCGTATTTGGCGATCTGCATGACGTCCTTGACCTTTTCGATGTCAGCCGTCACACCGGCCTCGGCCACAGCATCTCTAACCGTTTTTTCGGTCTTCTCGCATTTGGGACAGCCAGGTCCCAGCACTTTGATATCCATGATTTCCTCCTTGTCATTCGGCCTGGCGGCCGGACCCTGTGGATGACGGTTACCCTCTATCTATATTACGCCATATAGCGATATATGGGAAACAAAAAAATATTATCTGCCGCAAATGGTGTCGCGGTGGATCTCCGGAAGCCTCTCCATGAGCTGCACCACCTCTGGATCCTCTTCCAGCCAATGCCGGAGGCTGCCGAGAAGGCTCGCAGCATATGGATTTTTGGCGCCATCGGCCAATTGATAGTTCACCCACAAGCCATCTTTGGAGAAGCGGATCAACCCGGCCTCTTCGAGTATCTTCAGATGCTTGCTGACCGAGGATTGCGCCAGGCCCAGCGCGGCCTGTATCTCGCACACGCACAGGACCCTGCGCTGGAGCAGTTTTATCACCTTCACCCGGTTGGGGTCTGAAAGCGCCTTCATGACTTTGATGAATTCTCTCACAAGCACTCCATATATTGTTTTTCTTGAATATATCGGACAGGCAGGCCGATGTCAACAGCCTCAGCCATGAGGATGTGCTGGCCATCCGCCGGGGCGAGCAGTATAAACGCATTGCTTTTTGACGTGAACATTGCTTCCCGCAGACGGTACATCATGGCTGCATTATACGCCTCCAATCCCTCTTCAGGCGATCAGATTATATAAACTGCCGGATATAACCGCCCCGAAGAATCCGAGCATCACATAAAGCGCAAACACTTTTTTTTGGACGAGCGCAAATACGGCCGTCATTGCCGGGATAGAGGTGACGGCACCGGCGATAATAAATGCCATGCCGGAGCCGGCGGACATTCCCTGTTCCATCAGACCGGAAACAACCGGCGGCGCAATATAGGAGTTCAGATAGGCGGGGACCCCGACCAGCGCACTCACAATGATGGAGAAAAATCCATCCCCACCGACAACAGAGGCAATGACATGGGCGGGTACATAGTGAATCATCAGGCTTTCCAGGCTGTATGCAAAAAGCATCCATTTCAGCAGAAACAAGCCATTGGTACGCAATTCGGCGAAAAAAACGCTTCTTTTTCCCGCATCCTTCCAGATGCGCCAATTGAAGACATGAGCGTCAGGCGCACTTCCCGGGCAGCAGGATTCAGTAACAACAGGAAATGTGGCGCGTGGGGTGGGGCTTTCATG
>CAJXSB010000233.1 GCA_913060435.1 uncultured Desulfococcus sp. | reverse complement strand
CAGCCCCAGGCGGCAGACCGCCGCCATGGCCTGCTCGTACCTTGCCTTCCGGGGCGGCAGAACGGCCGCGCCCCGGCATCGCCGCACGGCCCGGGCCAGCGGCATCCCCTTGCGGACCCCCGCCCGGAAGGCCTCCTCGCTCATGTCGTACACGACAGCCCGCCCGCCGCCGGGAGCCACGATCACCGGCCGCCCCCGGAGCCGGGCGTCGACGAGGCGCTCCACCGACACCGCAAAGTCGGCCACGTTCAGGTGGATGACGGTTCGGTCCATGGCAGCGCCTCCGAAGCGCCGGCCAGCGTCCGGCGGCCGGGCGGCGGCGTGCAGGACATCCCCCGGCCGGCGAGGAGCGCCGCCAGCGCCTCGGCGTTCCGGGGGGCCTGCCCCCGGACATGGTTGTTGAAGAAGACAAACCCCCTGGCGGCGCGGCCAGCCATGGCGGAAATCCTCTCGTCCGTCCATTCCCGAAGCTCGGCCTCGCTGTAGTCGTAGTCGAACTGCCGCTGCATGCTGCCCGAGCGCCATCCGGCGGCGTTCCGGCCGTGGAGCCGGAGGTAGAAGAACGCCGGACAGGTGACGGTCCCGGGCGCCGCCATGCCCTCGGGGGGATAGAGGCCGGGCAGTCGGGGTGCGTCCACGGCGACCAAGGCGACCTGCCGGGCGGCCATGGCCGCGGCCACCTTTTCTGCGGCCGCGCCCGTCCCCCACGAGGCGTGGCGGAACTCCACGGCCCGGGGCAGGCCGTCGAGGGCGTCCAGGAGGTCCGCCAGGTAGCGCCGGTGGCCGGGGGATCGGTGAAACGACGGCGGGAGCTGGACCAGCACCGCGCCCAGCTGTCCGGACTGGACCAGGGGGGCGACCCCCTCCCGGAAACGCCGGACATTGCCGCGCCACTCGCCGGGCACCACCTCGTGGGTCAGGGTCCGGTTCAGCTTGACCGCAAAAACGAACGACGCGGGAACCCGGCCCCGCATCCGGTCGAGGGCATCGGCCTTCGGCATCTGGTACCAGGTGAAATTGAGCTCGACGGCCGCAAACCGACCGGCGTAGAAGGCGAGCATGTCGCGCTGCTTCATCCCCGGGTGATAGACGCCCGCCGCCGTCCACTCGGGGTAGGAGTAGCCGCTGGTGCCCACGAGGATCTCACAGGTCCGCCCGGCCATGGCGCCCTCCCCTCAGGCCGCCGTGTGGGGAATGCCGTCCGGGCCGCGGAGCACGCCCACGACCTTCCCCTGGATCAGGATCTCGTCAAAGCCGTACCGGACCGGCTGGTAGGCGGGGTTTTCCGGACGGAGCTCGATGTGGTCGCCGCGCCGGAAAAACCGCTTCACCGTGGCCTCGTCCCCGTGGATCAGGGCCACCACGATTTCGCCGTTTTCGGCGAACTGCCGGGGCTCGCACACGGCGATGTCCCCGTCGAGGATCCCGGCGCCCTGCATGGAATCTCCCCGGATCCGGAGGGAAAAGAGATCCGGCCCCCGGAAGACCCCGGCGTCGACCACCACCGTTCCCTCCCATTCCTGCTGGGCGTACATGGGCAGGCCCGCCGTGATCCGCCCGATGACGGCGATCTCCCGGACCCGGTGGGGGGCGGCGGCCGCGCCGGTGCGGTTCAGGATGTGGATGGTCCGGCTGTAGCGCCCCTCCCGCCGGAGGTACCCCCTGGCTTCGAGGGCCTTGATGAGCTGCCCCACGGCCGTGTGGCTGATCCCCAGGTCCGCGGCCGCCTCCCGCAGGCTGGGGGTGCGCCCGTTCTCCCGGATCTTTTCGTCCAGGTATACCAGGAAATTCTGCTGGGTTTCGGTCAGTTCCGTCGGTGTGATCGGCTTCATGCGGGGCCTCTCCATGATATCAGTTGGTGTCATCCGTCGGATCCTGTTGACGGGCCGGTGTCGATGCCGGGACATTGGCCCATCCGGATGCAGCTGATCCCAGACTACGCCCAAAAGGCATGAATGTCAATGTTAAAGTAACCATAATGTAAATATATTTTTTACACTTTAAGGACGGAGGATGGGATCGAGGGGGTGTGAAACGGTGAACGTCTATTTTCTGCCGGCATCTTTCCTTCCCAGGTAAACCACATGGCCGGACCCGCCCCGGCCCGATCGGTGATGCGTCGACACAAAGCCGCCCGCTGCCAGGCGCCGGGCAAATCCGGCGTCATAGTCTTCGCCCCACACGGCAAAGACCCCGCCCGGCTTGAGGGCGGACCGGGTCGTATGGATGGCGATGCTTCCGTAGAGCGGGTCGTCGCGCCTGTGGCTGCGCACGTATGGGCCGGTATACAGATCCAGGATGACGGCATCAGGTTTTTCCACTGCATCGTCTTTCGCATAGCGGCGGATCCGTTGGGCCACATCGCAAATCTCCACTTCGACCCGCGTGTCTGCCGCGGCATTGTTCGTCAGCGCCGCCAGGGGCCCGCGGCACCAGCCCACCACCACCGGGTTCAATTCAGCCACCACCACCCGGCCCGCGGCTGGCAGGGCGTCGAGTACCGCCCGGAGCGTAAAGCCCATACCCAGCCCCCCTATGAGCACCAGCGGCCGGGGCAAATCCCTGAGGGGCTCGCAGGCCAGCTGCCCCAAGGCCACCTCCGACCGGTTGGACATGCTGTTCATCAGCACATGGCCGCCCACGGTAATCAGAAAATCCCCTTCCCCGCGCTGTCGCAGCTCAAGAAGGCCCTCTTCGGTGGAGACGCTTTCAATGGTTTTCCAGGCCTGGGCCATATGTGTGCTCACCTTTCTCCAGGTTTCAGACGGTTCCACCGCAACCCCTGCAACCCGGTCACCATGAGATACCCGGCGCCTCCTCCCGGGCAATTGCAGGGCATCCCCAAATATCCGGCAGCGCTCGCATGCAGTGATCTTATTTCATCCATGCCCTGAATGCTATGGACTTGCCGGAACCCTGTCAAGGACGCGCGAATGCGCGTGCCCCGGCATTTCCCGAAAAGCCGGCGGACCCGTGAAAGTTTCTTTCTATACCCTGAATATTGTGATAAAATTTCATCAATATTTTTTGCAATCCGAGAGGTGAAACGGAAACCCTGTCAAACATGAGGAGGAATGGAATGAAAGGCGCAAAACTGATTGCGGTAATGGCGATTCTGGTATTGGCGGCCACCGCCGCCCATGCGGGGATCCTGGAGAATGTCAAGAAGGCCGGGGAGATCAAGGTGGGCGTAAGCGGCAAGGTGCCGGGCTTTTCGGTGCCGGACCAGAACGGCGTCTGGTCGGGCATGGACGTCGACTTCGGCCGGGCCGTGGCGGCGGCGGTCTTCAATGATCCCGGCAAGGTCAAGTTCGTGCCGGTCACCACCAGCGAGCGCTTCACGGCGCTGCAGACCGGCGAGATCGACATCCTCTCCCGGAACACCACCTGGACCTTCCAGCGGGACGCCAAGCAGGGGATCGACTTCTGCGGCATCCTCTTCTACGACGGCCAGGGCTTCATGGTGAACAAGAAGCTCGGCGTGAAGAGCGCCAAGGAGCTGGACGGCGCCAGCATCTGCATCCAGATCGGCACCACCACGGAGCTGAATGTCTCCGACTATTTCGCCGCCAACAAGATGAGCTACAAGCCCGTGGTCTTCGAGAGCGCCGACGAATCCACCGTGATGTACGACACCGGCCGGTGCGACGTCTACACCACCGACGCCTCCGGACTCGCGGCCCGGCGTACCACCCTGTCAAAGCCCGCCGACCATATCATCCTGGCCGAGGTCATCTCCAAGGAGCCCCTGGGCCCGGCGGTCCGGCATGGAGACCAGCAGTGGGGCGACATCGTCCGATGGACCCTCTTCGCCCTGATCAACGCCGAGGAGCTGGGCGTAACCTCCGAGAACGTCGACGAGATGATGAAATCCACCAATCCCTCCATTAAGCGCCTTCTGGGCGTGGAGGACAACCTGGGCGAACAGATGGGCCTCACCAGCGACTGGGTCTATCGCATCGTCAAGCACGTCGGCAACTACGGGGAGATCTACGACCGCAACGTCGGCCCCGACACCCCGCTGGGCCTGGAGCGCGGCCCCAACGCGCTGTGGACCCAGGGCGGGCTGATGTACGCGCCGCCCGTCCGATAGACGGCCCCCGATGGACAACCCGCCGTGCGCCTCCCGGGCGCACGGCTCTTTTTGACATCCCGCCGCGGCGCACGGTATCGGCATTCCGATAATGCTTTTCCTGTAAACGGGCGTCAGAGAGCCCACTCGATCCACAAGGGAGCGCAGCCCTGATGAAAGACCCGTCCGACACCCGGTCATCCAAGATGATGATGCTCTACGATCCCCGCTTCCGGTCGTGGCTGGCCCAGGCCCTGGTGCTGGCCGCCCTTGCCGCCGTCATCGGGGCCGCCGTCTACAACACCGCCCACAACCTTGAAAAGGCCGGGCTGACCAGCGGTTTCGGCTTCCTGGGCGAGGTCGCGGGGTTCGACATCAGCCTGACCCTCATCGACTATTCCCGGGCGAGCACCTACGGCCGGGCCTTCCTGGTGGGGCTCCTCAACACCCTGCTCGTCTCGGGCATCGGGATCCTCCTCTCGACGGCCCTGGGCTTTATCATCGGCGTCACCCGCCTTTCGCCCAACTGGCTGATCTCCCGGATGGCGGCCGTCTACATCGAGATCGTCCGGAACATCCCCCTGCTGCTGCAGATCCTCTTCTGGTATATCGCCATCCTGAACCCCCTGCCCCGGCCCCGGCAGGCCCTGGACCTCATGGACCTCTTCTTCCTCTGCAACCGGGGGCTCATCATCCCGAAGCCGGTCTGGCTGCCGGGGGCCGGCCTCGTTCTCGGCGCGCTGATTGCCGCCGTCGCCGCCGCCGCTGTCCTGGTCCGCTGGGCCAGGCACCACCAGATGGCCACGGGGCGCAGGTTTCCAGCCTATTACGTCTCCACCGGCCTCATCATCGGGCTTCCCCTCGCCGCCCTCGCCGCCGCCGGGTTTCCCATCCGCTGGGACGTCCCGACGCTCCAGGGCTTCAACTTCCGGGGCGGCCTGACCGTTCTGCCCGAATTCATCGCCCTCTGCCTGGCCCTCTCCCTCTATGCCGCGGCCTTCATCGCCGAGAACGTCCGGTCGGGGATCATGTCCGTGGACAAGGGACAGATCGAGGCGGCCCGCGCCCTCGGGCACCGGCCCGGCATGACCCTGCGGCTGGTGGTCATCCCCCAGGCCATGCGGGTGATCATCCCGCCGCTGACCAGCCAGCACCTGACCCTGGTCAAGAACTCCTCCCTCGCCGTGGTCATCGGCTATCCCGACCTGGTCCACGTCTTTGCCGGGACGACCCTCAATCAGACCGGCCAGGCGGTGGAGATCATCGCCATCACCATGCTCGTCTACCTCACCACGAGCCTCACCATTTCGTTCATCATGAACCGCTACAATATCCGCCATGCCATGAGGGGGGCCTGAGCCATGACCGTCCAATGGACCCCGAAGCCCGACCTGCCCCCGCCGCCCCTGGACACCGGGTTTGCCGGGTGGCTGAAAAAGAACCTCTTTTCATCCTTCTGGAACGGACTCCTGACGGTGGCGGGCCTGCTGATCATCCTGGCCACGGTACCGCCCTTTCTCCGCTGGGCCCTCATCAACGCCGCCTGGGTCGGCGACTCCCGGGAGGCCTGCATCCACCTGGGCGAAGACGGCATCTCCGGCGCCTGCTGGGTCTTCATCAAGGTGCGGCTGGGGATGTTCATGTATGGATTCTACCCCGACGCCGAGCGGTGGCGGGTGAACCTCGCCATGGTGCTCCTGGCCCTGGCCGCCCTGCCGATCCTCATGCCGCAGGCGTTCGAAAAGCTGCGGACCGCCCTCGGATTCGCCCTGGCCGGCACCATCGCCGTTTTCGTCCTCTTCGGCCCGGGCCCGGGCGCCGCGGCCGCGCTGCTGCTCGTTCTGCCGTTCGGGCTGCCCCATGTCCGGCTCAAGGCTATTTTTGAAAAGGTCGACGCCCAGCCGTCAGCCGGACTCGCCGCGCGGGCGGCGGCACTGGCCCTTGCCGGCGGCATCGTCTACGCTGCAGCCCGGGGTTTCGAGGGGAATGCCCTTCCCGGCCCCCTCGCCGGCGTCTTCATCGCCCTCCTGCTGGGGCTGATGCTGCTCGACCGCGCACCGGCCGCGGCCTGGCAGTGGGTCTTCCTCTTCACCGTCTACCCGTTCATCGCCTATGTCCTGCTCATGGGCGATGCCTACGGGCTCGCCTACGTGGAGACCCATCTCTGGGGCGGCATGTTCCTCACCCTGGTCATCGCCGTCATCGGCATCGCCACGTCGCTGCCCATCGGCATCCTGCTCGCCCTGGGGCGGCGCTCCACCATGCCGGTGACCAAAACCCTCTGCGTCTGCTTCATCGAGCTGATCCGGGGGGTCCCCCTCATCTCGGTGCTCTTCATGGCCTCCATTATGCTGCCGCTCTTCCTCCCCGAGGGCGCCCATTTCGACAAGCTCCTCCGGGCCCTCATCGGGGTGTCGCTCTTCTATGCCGCCTACATGGCCGAGGTGGTCCGGGGCGGGCTCCAGGCCATCCCCAGGGGACAATACGAGGCGGCCGAATCCCTGGGTTGCGGCTACTGGCGGATGATGGGGCTCATCATCCTGCCTCAGGCCCTCCGGCTGGTGATCCCGGGCATCGTCAACACCTTTCTCGGCCTCTTCAAGGACACGACCCTCGTGGCCGTCATCGGCCTGATGGACATGCTGGGGATCGTCAAGACCGCCCTGGCCGACACCGAGTGGCTCGGCTTCCCCAAGGAGGCCTATGTCTTCGCCGCCGCGGTCTTCTGGGTCTTCTGCTTCGGCATGTCCCGCTACAGCATGCACCTGGAGAAGCGGTTCCAGGTGAAACGGCACTGATGCCCGAAAACCGATCCGCCAACCGCCACATAACAGGAGTGCCCGTGAACAAGACCGAAAACGCCGCCGGCAGGGCCGACGCCCCGCCCATCATCACCCTCGACCGCGTCCACAAATGGTACGGCGAGTTCCACGTCCTCAAGGAGGTCAGCCTCACGGTGGCCCGGGGCGAGCGGGTGGTGGTCTGCGGGCCCTCGGGGTCGGGCAAGTCGACCCTGATCCGCTGCATCAACCGGCTGGAGGAGCACCAGCAGGGGACCATCGTCGTCAACGGCGTCGAGCTGACCGGCGACATGAAGCGCATCGACCAGGTCCGGAAAGACGTGGGCATGGTCTTCCAGAACTTCAACCTCTTCCCCCACCTGACGGTCCTCGAGAACTGCACCCTCTCGCCGGTCTGGATCCGGAAGCGGCCCTTTGGGGAAGCCCGGGAGACAGCCTTCCGCTATCTCGACCGGGTCAAGATCCGCCACCTGGCCCACAAATACCCCGGACAGATCTCCGGCGGCCAGCAGCAGCGTGTCGCCATCGCCCGCTGCCTCTGCATGGACCCCGAGATCA
>CAJXSB010000232.1 GCA_913060435.1 uncultured Desulfococcus sp. | reverse complement strand
CTCCAGCTTTCTGATGCCTGCAGCCATGGATCCCGATGAGACCAGAATCACCTGGATCCCGCGGTCGATCAGCCGGCAGATCTGGCGGCTGATCGACTGAACGAAGGCGATGTTCAGCCCGTTGTCCCGGGTCAGCAGATTGCTGCCGACCTTGACCACGATGCGATTGGCGTTGGCAAAACACTCTTTTCGATTAGTATTCATGGTCGGAATCGGATATCGGTTCGCTCAGGTGATTGGCGATGGCGTGGACCAGGGCATCGATGCCTTCGCCCGATGCGGCGGAGATCTTCAGAAAATGAAGGTCCCCGGCAGCCATCTCGAAGAGCTCCGCGGCCACGTCGGCGCCGGGGAGGTCCATTTTGTTCAGGACCACGAGCTGGGGCCTTGCGGCCAGGTCCGGGCTGTAGCGGGCCAGTTCACGGTTGATGGCGTGGTAGCGGGCCAGGGGCGCATCCGGGTCGATGGCCGCGGCGTCGATCAGGTGGAGCAGCAGCCGGGTTCGCTCGATATGGCGCAGAAACCGGATCCCGAGCCCCGCCCCGGCATGGGCCCCCTCGATGAGCCCGGGGATGTCGGCCACCACGAACGGCTCGCCCCGGGAGTGGCGGACAACGCCGAGATTGGGGGTAAGGGTCGTAAACGGATATTCGCCAACCTTGGGCCTGGCCGACGAGATCACGCTGATGAGGGTGGACTTCCCGGCGTTGGGAAACCCCATGATCCCCACATCGGCCAGAAGCTTCAGGTCGAGTTTGAGCGTGAAGGATTCGCCGGGCTCTCCCGGCTGGGCAAATCGGGGGGTGCGGTGGGTGGCGGACTTGAAGCGGGTGTTGCCCTGGCCGCCACGGCCGCCTCTGGCGACGATGAAGCGTTCACCGTCCTCGGTAAAGTCTTTCAGCACCTCACCGGTCTCCGCATTGGAGACAAGGGTGCCCACCGGCACCGGAATCGTCAGGTCTTCCCCGCTCCGGCCGGTCTTCTGGCGTCCCTGGCCGGCGGCGCCGCCCGGCGCCTCGAAGTGCTTTTTGTAGCTGAAATGGTGCAGCGTGCGTTTCTGGGAGGTGGCGGCCATGATGACATCGCCGCCCTTTCCCCCGTCACCGCCGTCCGGCCCGCCCTTGGGGATGAAGCGTTCCCGCCTGAAGCTGACGCAGCCCCTCCCACCGTTGCCGGACTGAACGGTAATCGTTGCTTCGTCGATGAATCTCACGCAGGGTAGACGCTCGCTTTCTTGCGGGTTTTGCCCAGGCGCTCATAGGCAACCACGCCGTCCACCAGCGCAAAAAGGGTGTAATCCTTGCCCATGCCGACGTTGTCGCCGGGATGGATTTTGGTTCCCAGCTGCCGCACCAGGATGTTTCCGGCCTTTACCGTCTGGCCGGCAAACCGTTTCACGCCGCGGCGCTGACCATTACTGTCGCGGCCGTTTTTGGAACTGCCGCCTGCTTTTTTGTGTGCCATTGTTCTCTACGCCTCACTTTCCGTTTCTTCTTTTTGAACCAGGCCGGCGGCGCCGATGCTGTCAATCTTTACCGCCGTAAAGGCTTGACGGTGCCCCTGTTTTCTCCGGTACCGCTTCCGGCGCTTGTACTTGAAGACGAGGATCTTCTTGGCGCGGCCCTGGGCAACGATGCGCCCCTGCACCTGAACGTCATCGAGCACCGGCTGGCCGATGCTGACATTCTCGCCGTCGGAAAAAAGAAGCACTTTATCAAAGGATACGGGTGCGCCGACCTCTCCGGGCAGCTTTTCCAGCCGAAGGGTTTCGCCTTCCCGGACTTTATATTGTTTGCCGCCCGAGCTAACCACAGCGTACATCTGCATAACCTCCTTTAAATATATAACAAATCAAAAATAATTTCAAAAGCAACTTATGTTACTCTGTTTCTGTCATTTGTCAAGGGAAAAATGGCTCACAGCGCAGCCTCGAGCAGCCCGACCAGAATGCCGCCGGAGGCTTCTGCAGCAGGGGCCGGCGCTTCGCCGCGGGACACGCAGGCGGACAGGAAAGACCCCCGATCCATCGGCGTCCGGTGGAGGCGCAGGGAGAGCCGTCGGTCCTGCGCGCCGTCCGGCGCTGGAAACGCGACGGTTTCCGGCGGTTCTGCGGTGTTTTTAAGCAAGTGATCGATACGGGCGGCCAGTTCGCTCTGGAGCGCGGCCGTTGCAGCGGCGTCCGGGAAGGGCATCCCCTCGATCCGGAGAACCGCCTCGGACGGGTCGATGATCTCCAGCGCCGCATCGAAGACCGCGGGGCTGGTGGTGATGAAGAGGCGGTCGTCCGTTGTGTCCGTGATGGCCAGGCGGGCAAAGGCTTCGAGGCGCTTCTCCGTCATGTGGTTTCCGGGGTCCGGCAGGTGGATCCCGGGGCCGCCGCCCAGGCCGGCGCTGGAAAGCGCATCGTCGCCTTTCAGCTCCTTCAGGAACTGCTGCTCCATCTCCCGGTAGGCTGCCAGGTCGTCCTGCAGTTCCCCCTGGTGGCTGTCAAACTCCTGGGCGACCGCGAGAAATACGCGGGCGTCGAAGACGGGGTCCTCCGGGGGGGGCGCTGCCGTGCCTGCGGCCCGCTGCCGGATGTCCGTGCTGAGGCGGTGGGCGGAGATGTCGTCGAAAAACGGCACCTGGCCGTCCTGGGTTTTGAAATAGCGCAGATTTTTGCCTGCGTGGAGTCGGGCCCAGTTCTGGTATTCGGCAAGCAGCAGCATCAGCTTGTCGCCGTCGGTGTCGACCGGGACGCGGATGTCGATCCTGCCGGCGTCGGCCAGCGTCCGCAGCTCCGGTGAAACCGCCGCGGAAAGGGGCTGGTAGACGGCTGTCCGGGCGAAGCAGACATTCAGCAGCGTCGCCGCAGACGGGGATACGTGGGTGAACGGGAAATAGACTGGCGCCATATATCCTCCAAATTTTATGGATTCAACCTGCGAGTTTCATCCGCCGGAGAACACCTCTTATCCATCGCATGAACGACTCTCGAAAGTTGCGTTGTTGAAAAATGTGTCAGATCTTTGGGTCGCGCACCGTCACGCCCCGGGACTCCAGCGCTTCCCGAAGCTGGTCGGCAAGCGCCCAGTTCCGCTCCTGCCGGGCCTGCTGGCGCTCCTGAATCATCCGCTGGATCTCCGGGGCGTCGCGTTCGTCGCCGAAGTCAAAGACATGCAGCACGGTGTTGATGCCCTGAAACGCCTCCAGGATCCTGCCGGCGCCTTCGGGGTCGATGCGGCCTTCGAAAACGAGCTTGTTGATGGCCTTGACGGAACGGAAAAGTGAGGCGATGGCCGCGGAGATGTTCAGGTCCTCGTCCATGGCCTGGGTGAAGCCCTGTTTGATGTCGTACAGGAGCTGGTCGAGTTCGGGGTATGGTTCGCCGGCGGAGACGTTCCGCAGGTTCTCCATGCAGGCGTTGAGGCGGCCCAGGGACCGCTTGGCGGCGTCCAGGCGCTCGGTGGAGAAGCGGACCGGCTTCCGGTAATGGGTCGACAGGAGCCAGTACCGGATGTCCCGGCCGGTGTAGCCCACCTCGACCAGGTCTTCGAGGTTGAGACGCGGCAGGTTTTCGGCCATCTTCTTGCCGTCCATCAGGACCTGGTCGCAGTGGAGCCAGTATTTGGCCAGGGGCTTTCCGGTGAGTGCCTGGGCGATGGCGATCTCGTTCTCGTGGTGGGGGAATACCAGCGTGCGGCCGCTGGTGTGGATGTCGAAGCTCTCCCCCAGGTATTTCATCGACATGGCCGTGCACTGGATGTGCCACGAGGGCCGAACGTTGCCCCACTCGGTGGGGGTGTAGATGCCCCGCTTGAGCTCCGAGAGCTTGCACCGCTTGAAGAGGGTAAAATCCCTGGGATTCTCTTTTTCGTATTCATCAAGGTCGACGGTGGCCCCCAGGCGGATCTTGTCGAGGTCGATGCCCGAAAGACGCCCGTATTCCTGGAATTTGGAGATGTTGAAATAGAGGGACCGCAGCTTTTCATAGGCGAATCCCTTGAGGTAGAGCTTCTCGGCCAGTGCGACCATATCCCGGACGTGCTCGCTGGCCCGGGGATATTTGTCCGCGGGCTGGATCCCCAGGACCGCGAGGTCCCGGTGAAAGGCATCGATGAACTGCTGGGTAAACTCGTCCAGCGACATGCCCGCCTTGGCGGATCCGTTGATGGTCTTGTCATCGAGATCGGTGATGTTCATCACGTGGGTGACGTCGTAGCCCCGGTATTCCAGATAGCGGCAGAGCAGGTCGGCAAAGACGAAGCGCCGCCATTCGTCGGGTGTCAGGCGGGCGTGGACGGTCGGGCCGCAGGAATAGATGGAGACCTTGCCGGGCAGGTGGGGCTCCAGAGGCTCCTTCTGTCGGTTCATGGTGTTGAAGACCCGCATGAAGATGTTGTCGGCCACGGTGAAGAGGGGAGTGCTCAGGTATCGCTCGCCGCCGTCGGGGAATATGACGACGATGGTCCCCGAGGTCATCTGGCGGGCTTCCTGGGCGGCGATGGCCATGCCCGCACCGCTGCTCATTCCCACCAGCAGGCCTTCGTGCCGTGCCAGCTGCCGGGTCATCTCGAACGCATCCTCGTCGTCGACATTGACCTTCTTATCGAGCCGTTCTTTTTCGAAGAGCCCGGGTTCGTAGGCCTCCTTCATGTTTTTCAGCCCCTGGAGCTTGTGGCCCAGGTAGGGTTCGACGCCCACGATCCGGATGTCCGGGTTGAACTCCTTGAGCCGCCGGGAAAGCCCCATCAGGGTGCCGGTGGTACCCATGGTGGCGACCAGGGTCGTGATATTGTGTTCGGTCTGCTCCCAGATCTCCACGGCGGTGCCGTAGTAGTGGGCTTTCCAGTTGGCCTCGGTGTTGTACTGGTCGGCCATGAAATAGGCGTCCGGATATTCCCGGACCAGGCGGTAGACCTCTTCGATGGCCCCGTCCGTCCCCATGTGGCCGGGGGTGAGCAGGATCTCGGCGCCCCGCGCCTTCAGGATTTTCCGCCGTTCGAGGCTGGCCGACTCGGACATGGCCAGCAGCAGCTTGTAGCCCTTGACGGCGCAGACCATTGCCAGGCCGATGCCCGTGTTGCCGCTGGTGGCTTCGATTACGGTTTTTTCGGGTGTCAGTTCCCCCGACTTCTCCCCCGCTTCAATCATGTAGCGGGCGGGGCGGTCCTTGATGGACCCCCCCGGATTCATATACTCCAGCTTGGCGAGGATCCGGACCTTCGGGTTGGGATTCAGCCGGCGGATTTCAACCAGGGGCGTGTTGCCGATGGCGTCTAGCAGTGAATAGCTCATGATGTCGTCCGAATATTTATCGTGTTCCAGTGCACACCGGGCGCTCGATCCCGTGACCGTAAGCGCATTGGTGGAAGCAACAAAAAAGCATACCACCTTTCAGCGCAAAATCAAACCGAACTTTTGGCCACGGCCTTGGTGGCCGGGGGGCTCATGCCGTGCTGCCCGCAGGCGGGGCCAGAACGGCGGACAGGATCTTCCGGACGGCCTGTCCAACGGTCTCGGGGTCGGCGGCGGCGTCGATGATGCGGAACCGCTCCGGCGCGCGGCGGGCGAGGTCGAGATAGCCCGCCCGCACCCTTTCGTGAAACCGGAGTGCTTCATTCTCGAACCGCGTTTCGGCGGCCTCGCGTTCGCCGGCGCTGATCTGCCGCCAGGCCCTTCGGAGTCCCTCCTCCGGGGAAAGATCCAGCAGGAGGGTCAGGTCCGGGGTGTAGTCGTCCAGCACCCGCCGGTGCAGGTCTTTCAGCAGGTCGATGTCGAGGCCCCGGGCATAGCCCTGGTAGGCGAGGGTGGCATCGAAGTAGCGGTCGCAGAGCACGATCTTACCCTGGGCAACGGCCGGCTGGACCACCGTGCCCAGATGGTGGGCCCGGTCGGCCATGTAGAGCAGCAGCTCGGCCCGGTGGTCGAGGTTCCGGTGCGCCGGGTCGAGGAGGATGGCGCGGATCCTCCGGCCGACATCGGTGCTTCCCGGCTCTCGGGTGACGACGACCGGGTGGCCGTGACGCCGGAGAAACTCGGCCGCGTGGCGGATCTGGGTCGTCTTGCCCGATCCTTCAATGCCTTCAAAGGTGATAAACATGGCGTCTTTCTTCACGGCTTCGGCGCTGCAGCTCCGCGGGGGTCTCCGTTCCGCAGGGCCGGGGCGTTCATTCCTCCTCCGTGCGCTGGCGGAAGAGCTGGCGCCGCAGCATGGGGTTGTAGGAGGTCCAGTTCTCCCGGGGGTCTTCCTTGGCGATGAATTCCCGAAGCCCGTTCATCTTGGCGTCGATGTCGTCGATGTGGTTGAGCAGGACCGCCTCCAGGGTTCTCGGGGGTTCGGGCGACCCGAATTCGCGGCTGCCGTGATGGCTGACGATCATGTGCTTGAGGAGCATCGCCTTTTCCGGCGGGAAGTCCGGAAGCTGGCGAATCTTTTCCTCGAGCATGCCGCAGCCGATGACAATATGGGTGAGGAGCTTTCCCTCGTCGGAATAGTCGATCCGGTAGTCGTAGTCGAACTCGCGGGTCTTGCCGATGTCGTGGAGGATCGTCCCGGAGAGGAGGACCTCCATGTCGATGCCCCTGTAGTGGGCGGCGACGGCGTCGACTAGGAGGGTCATGGAGAGGGTGTGCTCCAGGAGGCCGCCCAGGTAGGCGTGATGCATCTTCTTGGCGCCCGGGGCCCGCTTGAACCGTTCGACAAAGGCGTCATCCGCCCAGAAGGCGGAGAAGAGCGCCCGCAGGTCCGGGTCCTGGATCTTCTCGTCCACCGTGTTCTGGAGGCGCTCGAACATGCGGTCCGGATTCCGGGCGGTGGTCGGCAGGAAATCGGCCGGTGTCACGGATGCACGCTCAACGGCACTCAGTTCGCGCACGGTGAGCTGGCATGCGCCGCGGTATTCCGAGACAGCGCCCCGGACCCGGACGAAGTCGCCGACCGCCCCGGCGGCGGCGGCCTCCGCCACGTTGTCCCAGGCCACCCCCCGGATCTCTCCGGTGCGGTCGGAAAGGGTGATGCTGAGGTAGTTGTCGCCGTTTTTTTTCTGGGAGACGGCCTTGCCGGAGATGACGAAGACATCATCCACCTGGGTGCCGGCGACGAGCTCGCCTGCGAACTGGCGCTTCACCTCAGACATCCCAGGATTTGAGGCGCTCGATCATCCCGTGGTCGGTGACGTCGCACTGGATCGGGGTAATGGAGATATAGTTGTGGCACACCGCGTCCCCGTCTATGGTGAGGTCTTCGCCGAAGATTCGTTCGTCGCTGCCCAGCCAGTGGTAGGCCCGGTTGCGGGGGTCGAGGCGCTTTTCATAGTATTCCCGCGACAGACGGTCGATGCCCTGGCGGGTGATCCGGATGCCGCGGACCTTTTCCACGGGAATGTTGGGCAGGTTGACATTGAGGATCGTCCCGAAGGGCAGGGGGTCCGCCACGATGCGGCGGGCGGGCTTTT
>CAJXSB010000231.1 GCA_913060435.1 uncultured Desulfococcus sp. | reverse complement strand
GCCGTCCTCGCCGAAGTGGGGGCCCGTGCCGACGTCGCGCTGGTCACCGGCGGGCTCGGCCCCACCGAGGATGACCTGACATCCGCGGCTGCAGCCCGGGCCGCAGGCGTTCCCCTGGACATGAATGATGCCGTCCTCGACGCCATCCAGGTCTATTTCAAGCGCAGAAACATCCCCATGCCGGCCTCCAACCGGCGGCAGGCCCTCCTGCCGAGGGGGGCGGACATTCTCGGCAACCCCGTGGGCACCGCCCCGGGCTTCTCCATGGTCATCGGGCGATGCCGGTTCTGTTTTATGCCCGGCGTACCCTTCGAGATGGAGCGGATGTTCCGGGACCAGGTCCAGCCGATCCTCTGGAAAATGCTCGGCCCGGATCACCCGGTTCATGAGACCCGGACGCTTACTACCTTCGGGCTGACCGAATCGGCCACCGGGGAGCGCCTTCAGGGCCTTTCGGCGGCCTTTCCCGGGGTCCGTCTGGGACTTCGGGCCAATTTTCCGGAGATTCAGGTCAAGCTTTACGGGACCGGCGACGACCCGGCAGCGCTGTCGCTGCTGCTGGACGCCGCCGCCGCATGGGCTGCAACGCAATTGGGGAACAAGGTCTTTTCGATGGATGGGGCATCCATGGCCGAGGTTGTCGGGCGGCTCCTCCGGCAGCGCAAGGCGACCTTGGCGCTGGCGGAAAGCTGCACCGGCGGCCTGATCGCCAGCCGGCTCACGGATGTCCCGGGAAGCTCGGAGTACTTCCTGCTGTCGGCCGTCACCTACGCCAATGAAGCCAAATCGGCGGTATTGGGCGTTCCGGCCGACACGATCTCCCGTTCAGGCGCCGTCAGTATTGAAACGGCCAAGGCAATGGCGAAGGGGGTTCGCCGGGTCGCCGGGGCCACTTACGGTCTTTCGGTTTCCGGCATTGCCGGCCCGGGCGGCGGCTCTCCGGAAAAGCCGGTGGGCACCGTCTGCATCGGTCTCGCGGGTCCGGCGGAAGCGACCGGCCACGAGTTCCGCCTCCGCTTTGCATCCCGCGGCATGAACAAGTCAATGTTTGCCATGAAGGCCCTGGACACCCTGCGGCGGGAATTGATGCGCGGGGAGTAGCCCCACCCCCGCGGGTGCCTCAAACGACACCGGCCGGCGCCTGGATCACCATGCGATGCCCGGCATCCACCATTTGGTTTTTCATCCGTTCTCAGCCGGCGCCGTTCCCGAGATGGGGCGAAGGGATGCCTCCGACCCCCATGTCGTCAGGAGACCTTCCGGGACGCCTCGCTGCTGGGAACGCTGACCGGCACCCCCTCGTAGGGCGTGCGCCGCTTCGTTCTTCCGGTCTGGGCCTCCCGCATCTGCTTGAGGACCTCGATCGCTTCCTTTTGTCCCTGATAGAGGCGGGACATGTCTATCGCCATACCCGCAATCTGTGCCAGGCCCTGAACAAAATTGACATCATCCAGGGTGAATTCCCACGGCTCTGCGGTGTAAACCCGGAGGGCCCCCAGAAGCCTTCCGCCAACGACGATGGGCACCGCCAGGATCGATTTGATCCCTTCTTTTTTGGCAGCCTCGGGATATTGGAGTCTTGGGTCGTCCTCTACGTCGTAAATGGCGACCGGACCATCCTCGAGGGACTGCGCAATGGATGACATGGCGCTGATTGGGCCTTTGTTGAGGTATTCATCACTCAAGCCAAAAGAGGCCGCGATTTCCAGCTCATGGGACTTCCGGTTGAAAAGGAAGAGGGTCCAACCCATGACGTCCAGGGCGGTCTTGATGCCATCGACGGTCATCAGCACCACTTCTTCGGGGTCCCTGGAATGGGAGATGGCCTTGGTAATCCTCACGAAGGATTCGTAATTGATGACTTTTCTGTTCATCTTGCCCTCCTTTTTCCGTTGTTGGTTTTGGACTCGGCCCGATGGCCTGTCTGCAGTATCCTCTGCTTCCGGCGGATCAGAAAACCGTTCGCCGGAAGCGGCCAAAACAGCATTTCTGCTTCATGGGCACCTCCTTGTGCTCGGGTGCGGATGCCCTGTGTCGTAGGTGATTGGCGCTTCATTCCATAAGAATGGCTAGGAGCAGATCAAGCAGCAGGGGAAGGCGTCGTTCGCGTCGGTGGCTGGACTGGCAGCAGCTTACCTGGAAGATGTGGGCGGCGAAGAGGCGGCGTCGGAACCGGCAGCAACACCAAGAGTTGGTATTATGTTATACAATCATTTGAGAAAAATCAAGTAAAAAAACTTTATTCATTTACAAAATCATATTTATCCATAAAACATCTCATCGCGTGCGCCCGGCTACCGGGGATGGGCCGCCCGCCATGCCCGGGGAGAGAGATAGGCGCGGCCCTGGGTCCACATGCCCCGTCCGTCTCTTCGGGCATGCACCTCCGCATCGCGGTAGGGCCGCGGGTCAAACCCTTTCGGCATCCGCCCGGTATAGACCTCGGCATATCCGGACGCCACCATGTCAAGGCCGACATTCCGGCTGCCGACAAACACCTCGGCCAGCTGCCGGCGGTAGCTGTCCATCCCGTATCCCGCAATACGGATGGGGTGGCCGGAGAGCAGCCGTTTCAGATGTTCGGCGGCTTTTCTGCTGTAGGGTTGGCCGGGGACTCCCGCTTTCCGGCTGCCGCGCTCGGGGGCGTCGATGCCGACGATGCGGATGTGAAAGGTGGGGCCGCCGCTGACTGCATTGAAGCTGTCCCCGTCAAATACATGCTTCAGCCGAAGTTCCGCGGGCGCATGGTCCTGTCCGGCACCGTTCTCCTGGCATGCCGCACCGAAAAAGAACGCCAGCAATACCAGCACCCCCGCCACTGCAGATGAAGGCAGGCGCCAGATGCGGACGGCCGCCATAGGGACGCTCCGATGCCCCCGGCCCCCGGCGTCAGCATCCGCTGAGTGCAGGCCGTTTCTCTTCATTTTCCAGCAAGGCCGCCAGACGCGCTACATGGCTGTTCTCCTCATCGATGATCGTCTCCAGGGTCGCGCGCGTCTCCGGATCTTCAATAAACGGCGTCAGCATCTCGTAAAAGATGATGGTATCCCGCTCGAATTCAATGAAGGTCCGAATCAGGTCATCCTGGTCTTCGAGGGTGGAGAAATCAACCTCCTCGAGGGAGAAGCTCTGCTCCCCGATCATCTCGTCGAGCAGATCCCGGGTAAGCTGGGATGAAAACGGGGCATCGCCGCCGGCCGCCGCCTTTTCCTTGAGGCTCGAGAAGGATTTTGCATGGCGGTGTTCTTCATCGGCCATCCATTCCAGAAGCGCGCCCAGCACTGGGTCCGAAACCTTGTCCATGGCCCTGCGGTAGACCGCCGCGCCATTTTTTTCGAACTGCATCGCCATATCCAGTATCTCGTTCGCAAGAAACATCCTTACCTCCATTAAAGTTGATATCTAAGCCCCATGCCGATGGTATTGGAACCTCCATGGACGCCGTTATACAGGCCCCAGGCCCCGGATCGGTGGTGGAGCCGGAAAACCAGCTGCCACTTGGGCAGGGCGGGCAGGCCGAAGGTCGATTCTATCATAAGGTAGTTCAAGAACTTTGAGGTCTCTTCCCCGTGCCGATAGGTCTCCACCGCAGGGACGGAGGTGGCATACGATACCCCTTCGCCGACAGCGACGCTCGTATCCACATGACGGTCCCAGGGAAACTTGAGCCAGCGGACGGTGAAGAGCGCGTTGAACTCGGTATGGTCCTGGGTGAGGTCGGACGATTCATCCGGGCTGTCGCTGTCAAAAACATAATCATTGAAATAGTTGGCGACCTGCGCTTCCAGCTCCACCCCCAGCAAATCCTTGTAGCGCCACACCTCCTTGCCCACGGCGAGGGCCAGCATATAGGAGGGCACCAAGTCCGCCTGAAAGCTGGAGACCTCGGAAAAATCGGAGGCAGTCAACTGCCCGAGATAGGCACAGACATACCAGCCGGCACCCCAGTTTCGCCATCCCCCTTCGTCCTCAGCACCGGCAGAACCGGGCAGAAAACAGTAACCCGCCATCATCGTCACAATCAGCAGTCGTTTCATCATCAGACCGTCTCTTTTTCGATCGGCGCTGGGCCGAACAGCATGCCGGCGCACCGTTAACGGGTCATTACGATCTTTTGTCTTCGCATCTGGCTGGAAGATGACGGCGGCCCCAAAGCGCTATCCAAATGTCGCCAACGCCCCTGTCGCTCTGGTAAGATCATGACCGGAAAATCGAATCAATGTACAATTCCCGGAAGCTGTGATGTACAATTCCCGGAAGCTGGTTGAAAACAAAGCCGCCCGGAGCGCCGTCGTTCCGCCGGATCGGTTTTTCCGCAACGCCGGGGTAGGCCCCTTCGGAGCCAGAAAAGAGGCCCCACGATCCCCAATGCCCCCGCCGTGCTGCGACTCATTACCATAAGACCGCCCTGGTCGTCCATCCTG
The DNA here is from genome assembly GCA_913060435.1 of uncultured Desulfococcus sp. Taxonomy (GTDB): domain Bacteria; phylum Desulfobacterota; class Desulfobacteria; order Desulfobacterales; family Desulfococcaceae; genus Desulfococcus. The sequence goes on along the minus strand of CAJXSB010000231.1, from coordinate 3,022 downwards.
AAGATCCTATTTCTACAGGATTTTCTGACTTCTTCTATTCTGGAGCCGGCGCCATATGATCCCTGTGCCCGGGCGCCGGTCCATGGGATCTTCGGGGATCTTTCCAGCAGAACGGCAGTTCAGAAGCATTGACACCCATTGCAGTTTCACTTATTTTGACGGCATCATACCGGCAGGGCTTCCGCCCGAACGGCGGCGGCGCATTTCCCCGAATTCCGGCAGCGGCCCCAAACCCTATACAATGCAGGCGGAAACATGGCAAAAAATGGTACAACGGGATCCAGACAAAGCCGGATATCTTCCGGCGTGGCCGGCCTGGACCGCCTGCTGGGCGGACTCTTCATCGGCGACAATGTCGTCTGGTACGACGACGCCGGCAGCCTTGCCGGCGCGTTCTCCATGAACTTCATCCAGGCATCCCAGTCGGAGAACAAGCCGATTCTCTATGTCAGCTTCGACCGCTCCCCCAAGAACCTTCTGGGAAAACTGGGCGCTCTCGCGGAAAACCCGCACCTGACCATTGTGGACTGCTTCACCTGCGGCAAGGGGGACGGTTCTGAAATCTTCAACAAGTTCTACCAGAAAAACGGGGCCCAGTGGCCGTACCGCATCGTCAAGGTAAACGAACCCTGGGATCCCAAGCAGGTGCTGGAAGCAATCTACGGGATCCACAAACCCCTTCGCGGGGATGTGCGGCTGGTCTTCGAGAGCCTCACGGGCATGCAGGACCTCTGGGGAGGGGAGGACCAGATCCTCAAGTTCTACACCCACGCGTGCCCCCAGCTTTACGAACTCAACACCGTCGCCTACTGGATTGCCGAGAGGGGCGCCCATTCGGTCAAGCTCAAGGCCCACATCAATCAGATCGCTCAGGTGGCGGTCGATCTTTCCATGCGTCGGGGCAAGTCGTCTCTTACGATTCTCAAGGCCGAAAGGCGGAGCCCCAATCCCCTCAACACACCGGTTCCCTATTGGAGCGACGGGGCGGGCATCCGCTTCGAAGAGCAGAAGCGCGCCGTGGGACCCATCGACATCGGGCAGCGCCTCAAGGAGCTGCGCACCCGGCAGGGGCTCTCTCAAACCGAGCTCGCCCGGTCCGTCGGGGTTACGCCGAGCACCATCTCCCAGATTGAGAGCAACCTGATCCACCCGTCCCTCTCGGCGCTTTTCAAAATCGCCGAAACCCTGTCGATCAAAGTATCGGCCTTTTTCGAAGAAGGCCGGGGCAAAAGCGAGCAGACCATATTCTCCATCGATGACGGGGTAAACATCCGCTTTCCGAATCTCCCCAAGGAGAGCATCCAGGGTCGGGTGCTGACGCCCGTCGGCACGGAGCCCAAAGTCGAATCCTCCGTCATCGAGATCCCGGAGGGCGCCGTCCTTCCCGCCCATTTCTTCATGCACAAGGGAGAAGAGCTGGGATACGTGGTCGAGGGCCGGCTCCAGGTGGAGATCCGCCACGCCGTCCAAGAGATCACACCCGGAAACATCATCTACCTCACCTCCGAAATCCCCAGCCAGTGGAAGAATCCAGGCCCGGGTCCGGCCCGGCTGCTCTGGCTAAAGATCCGGTAGCCGCCCTGGAACGCCGCCGGCCCTGCCGGATGCGGGGCGCTCTGCTTTCAGCAGCTCCCTTGCCACCTCTTTTTTTTTCATATATACTTATAAATTATGAAAAGCGACGCCCGACACTCCCATGATATGTACATCAAGGCCCTCACCGATATCAGCCGGGCGATTACATCGGATCTCTTCCTCGAGGACCTGCTCAAGCTGATCGTCATGGTCACCGCCAATGTCACCGGCGTCGACATCTGTTCGCTGTGGCTGATTGAAGAGGTGGACGGCACCCCCAAGATACGCCTGAAGGCGACCCAGGCCATCGCCCCCGAGTATGTCAAGGACCGGTCCCTCGACTTGAGCGAAGGGGTTGTGGGCTACGTAGCCAGCCACAGCCGCCCCCTCATCGTCAAGAACGTACTCAAAAGCAAACGCTTCAAGGAAAAAAACATGGCCCGGAAGCTCGGGCTCATATCGATGCTGAGCGTTCCGCTGCAGGTCAAGGGCGAAAAGGTCATCGGCGTGCTCAACTGCTTCACGTCGGAGACCCGGGATTTTTCAGAGACCGATGTCAACCTGATCACGGCGGTTTCGAACCAGGCGGCCCTTGCCATTCTCAATGCCGAGCTGATGGTCAAAACCAAGGTCATCCAGGAGGAGCTGGAGACCCGGAAGATCATCGAACGCGCCAAAGAGATCATCATGCACCGGCGCCGCATGAAGGGTGACGAGGCCTATCGGTGGATCCAGAAAAAAAGCATGGACAGCCGAAAGTCGATGCGCCAGATCGCCGATGCCATCCTGATCTCCGAAGAGGTCTACCAGCAGTAGCCCCCCTGTCCCACCCGATCGTATCGTTATTCTCCCCCTCGAGTTTCGAGATTCCTTCACCCGGCGGACGAAGGCGGCCTCCGGCCGATGAAGCTCGCCAATGGAGTTTATTGTTATTTTCACTTGACAGAATGATTCAGTAAAACTAATATTCCTCAAATTTTTTAAGCTCAGCCTTTGCGGCCCTACAATGGCGTAGGCCCACGCGGAGCCAAAACGATAGACAAAGGCGTCTGATATTCTCCGGTTTACGGAGACAGGCGCCTTTTTGCGTTTTTCGGGCGGGGCGGCGTTGCCGCGCCGTACTTCATTTGTTCAACCATTTGACAAGGAGATATAACATTGCGTTTCGCTAAAACCAATGACGTACTGGGAACGGTCAACCGGGGAAATCCGACGGAGTCGGGGCTGTGCACCCTCTGCAGGGCAGACTGCGAGGGCAAATGTGAAACATGGCTCTCGAGCCTTGTCGGACGCAAACTGCTCTATCCGAGAAGCTTCGGCATCGTCACCGCAGGTTCCAACAATACCACCCATGTGGGGGTATCGTACAACTCTCTGAGAATACAGGGATATGCCTATGGCGCCCACGGCCTTTCCGAAGGCCTGAGTTCGGATCCCGACGACTGCA
>CAJXSB010000230.1 GCA_913060435.1 uncultured Desulfococcus sp. | reverse complement strand
AACTACACCCGGGCCTATCTCAGTTATCGCTACGACGTCAGCGACATCACCGAAATCACCGAAGACGCCTCCCAGGACGTGAAGGATCTCGCGGGGGAAAACACCACCAGCGCCATTCTGGCCACGTTGCGGTACGATTCCCGGGACCGTGCCTTCAATCCGACCAAGGGGGCCTTCCATGAACTGAGCTTCGAGTATGCCGGCCTGGGGGGGGATATCGGTTTCACCAAAATCGTCGGAGAGCTCAGCCAGTACATCCCCCTCTTCTGGAGCACTGTCGGCCACCTCCGGGGTCGGGGCGGATACGTCACCGAATCCTCCGGCAAGATTCTCCCGGACTACGAAAAATTCTATCTGGGCGGGATCGATACGGTGCGCGGCTATGAATGGCAGGAAATCAGCCTTTTCGATGAGGACGGCGCTGAAATCGGCGGCAATAAATTTATCCAGTTCAACGCCGAATACATTTTCCCGCTGATCAAGAAGGCGGGTATGGTCGGGGTGGTATTCTTCGATGCAGGTAACGTATATGCGGAGTCGGACACCATCGACTTCGGGGATCTTCGCACGAGCGCCGGCGCCGGCATCCGCTGGTATTCACCGGTGGGGCCCATCCGCATCGAATACGGCTACAAGCTCGACCGAGAAGACGGCGAGGATCCAGGGAAATGGGAGTTCGCCATGGGCAGCGCTTTCTAGGCGCCCTGCAGCCCAGGCAGACATTCGCTCTCGGCGGGTGTTGATCAATTGAAAACGAAGGCATGGCATGGCCAGGCCTGCAACGGACGGAGGAGGAAGCGTTGAAGAGTAACAGAATTGCATGGTTGGTACTGCTCACGGCATTTTTTTGGGTTTCACAGGCCGCCGCCGCCGATGTGAAGATCGGCGTCGTCGATTTCCAGCGGGTGCTGCGGGAATCCAAGGGCGGAAAATCCGCCAAGGCGGAAATCGAGAAAAAAGGCAAAGCCATCGAGGCGTCTCTTCGCAAGAAAGGCGGTGCGCTGGAAAAGGAAAAGAAGCAGCTCGAAGCCGAGGCCATGGTGATGAACGAGGCATCCCGGGAAAACAAGGCCCGGGAATTCAAGATCAAGGTCATGGATTTTCAGGCCCTCCAGAAAAAATCCGCCGACGACTTCAAAAAATTCGAAACCGACGTGATCCGGCGGGTTCAGAAAGAGGTGTTCACGCTGGTCGAATCCCTCGGCAAAAAGGGCAAGTACACCCTGATCGTGGAAAAGGGAGCCGCCCTCTACAACCCGGACGGGATCGACATCACCGACCAGCTCATCAAGATGTATGACAAAAAATAGCGGAAGCCTCTCATGATGAAACATACACTTTCGGAGATCGCCCGCCGGATCGGGGGGCAGGTGCGGGGAAACCCGGAGATGGAAATCTCCGGGGCGGCGCCGTTCGACCAGGCCGCGCCGGATCAGATCACCCTGGCATCCAGCCCGAAATATCTGAAACGCATTGGGGATACCCGGGCTGCAGCCGTCATTGTACCGGCGGATTTCGAGGCGGGTGCGGGGACCGTGGTGCTGGCGGAAAATCCAGCCGTAGCCTTCGCAAAAGCCATCGAAATCTTCTTTCCACGCCCGGATCCCCGCGATGACATCAGCCCCGCAGCGCACATCGGCGAAGGGGTCCGGACCGGCCGCCGGGTGGCTGTCGGCCCATCAGCGGTGATCGGGGATCGCGTCCGCATCGGGGACCGGGTCCGAATCCATCCGGGGGTGGTCATTGAAGCCGACGTCGTCATCGGCGACGACGTCGACATCTATCCGAATGTGACGATTCGAGAGCGCTGCCGGATCGGCAGCCGGGTGACGATCCACCCGGGGACGGTAATCGGCGGCGACGGCTTCGGTTTTTCCCCCGACGGCAGCCGCTACCACAAGATCCCCCATACCGGCATCGTTCAGATCGATGACGATGTCGAAATCGGGGCCCTCAATGCCATCGACCGCGGCACCTTCGGCAGGACCTGGATCCAGCGGGGCGTCAAGACGGACAACCTGGTCCATGTCGCCCACAACGTCACCGTGGGGGAGGACACCCTCCTGGTGGCCCAGGTGGGCATCGCCGGCAGCGCCACCATCGGCAGGCACGCCATTCTTGCCGGGCAGGCGGGCATTACCGGCCACCTCACCATTGGCGACAATGCCGTGATCGGCCCCCAGGCCGGTGTGGGACGCTCCGTCCCCGACGGAGAGGTGGTCTCCGGATCCCCGGAGATGCCCCACAAACGGTGGCTGCGGGTGCAACGGATTATTCCGAAGCTTCCCGAGCTCAAGAAAAAGATATCCGAACTGGAGAAGCGGATCAGCAAGGATGAGAAAAATGGATAGCAGCTACACCATCATGGACATCATGAAATTTCTGCCCCACCGGTATCCATTCATCCTGGTGGACAGAATTCTGGAACTCGAACCCGGCAAGCAGGTCAAGGCCCTCAAGAACGTCACCATCAACGAGCCTTTTTTCCAGGGCCATTTCCCCCGTCGCCCCATCATGCCCGGGGTGCTGATCATCGAAGCCATGGCCCAGGCCGGCGGCGTCCTGGTCATCGAATCCCTGCCGCCGGAAAAGCACGGCTCGCTGGTCTATTTCATGGGGATCGACAAGGTGCGGTTCCGTCAGCCCGTGGTCCCCGGCGATCAGCTGATCTTTGAGGTCAACATGATCAAATCCCGTGGCAACGCCGCAAAACTGGCCGGCACCGCCACGGTCGACGGAAACAAGGTCGCGGAAGCCGAGGTCCTGGCGAGCATTGGAGAATAGAGATGATACACCCCACAGCCATCGTCGATTCCAAAGCGGAAATCGACGCCAACGTCACCATCGGCCCCTACAGCATCATCCGTGAAAACGTCGTCATCGGCGCCGGCACGGAGATCGGCCCCCATGTGGCCGTCGACCCGTTCACGACCATCGGCCCGGACTGCCGGATCTTTCAGTTCGCGTCCATCGGCGCCACCCCGCAGGCGATCAAGTTCGAGGGAGAGGAGACCCATGTCCATATCGGCCGCGGGACCGTGGTCCGCGAATTTGTAACCATCAACCGGGGAACCGGCTTTGGGGGCGGCGTGACCGAGGTGGGGGAGGAAAATTTCCTCATGGCATACTGCCATATCGCACACGACTGCAAAACCGGCAGGCAGGTGATTCTTGCCAACAATGCGACGCTGGCCGGTCACATCACCATCGATGACTACGTGACGGTCGGGGGGCTGGTGGCCATTCACCAGTTCGTGAGGATCGGAAAATATGCCTACGTCGGCGGTAAATCCGCCGTAGTCAAGGACATTCCGCCCTATGTCATCGCTGCAGGCGACCGGGCCACGCTCCATGGGCTCAACAAGGTCGGTCTGAAACGCCGGGGCATGTCCGAGGAGGCCATTGCCGCCCTGAAAAAAACCTACCGCATCATGTTCCGCATCGGACTGACCCTCAACGAGTCCATCGAACGGGTGAAAGCCGAGGTGCGGATGCTGCCCGAGGTGGTCGAATTCATCGATTTCATTCAGGCCTCCACCCGGGGCATCACGCGGTAGGTCTTTGGCGTCATCAGCATGCCCGGGCCCCAGCGGTGCCGGGTGTTTCGAGGATAGGATGATTATGGAAAAGCTTCGGGTCGGCGTGGTCGGTGTCGGTTATATCGGCAGATTCCATGCGGAAAAATATGCCAACATGGCGGATGTGGTGCTGGCGGGGGTGGTGGATCCCGACCACGCCCGGGCAACGACCGTGGCGTCCGCGCTGAAGGCCCCCGCGTTCGCCGATTATCGGTCGCTCTCGGGCAAGGTGGATGCGGTCAGCATCGCTGCGCCCACCCCCCTGCACTACGAGATCAGCCGTTTTTTTCTCGAGCAGGGGGTGGACGTGCTCATTGAAAAACCCATGACGACAACCCTCGCGGAAGCCGACCGGCTGATCGAGATCGCCGGATCAGAAGGACTGATCATTCAAGTCGGCCAGCTGGAGCGCTTCAATTCCGCCGTGGGCGCCCTCAAGGACGTGGTCGACAGGCCGATGTTCATCGAGTCGCACCGCCTCAGCATCTTCAAGAGCCGATCCACGGATGTCAGCGTGGTGCTCGACCTCATGATCCATGACATCGACATCATCCTCAACGTCGTCAAATCCGAGGTCAAAAGCATCCATGCCGCAGGGATCCCCGCGGTCTCGGACCATGTGGACATCGCCAACGCCCGGCTCGAGTTCGAAACGGGGTGTGTGGCCAACGTCACGGCCAGCCGCATATCGATCAAGAACGAACGGAAGATCCGGCTTTTTCAGCGAAACGCCTATATCTCCGTCGATTTTGCCAACCACGAGATCACCATCATCCGCAAGGACGGCGACCGGGTGGACGGCATCATCCCCGGCATGGACATCGAGCAGCGCTGCTTCACCCACGGAGACGCCCTTGATGACGAACTGAAGGCCTTTGTCCGATCGGTAAGGCTCCGGGAGCCCCCTGAGGTGACCGGACAGATGGGCCGGGACGCCCTCCGGGTGGCCCTGAGCGTCATGGACCAGATCCAGGCGGCCAACCGCAAATTCCTGGAGCAGTAGCGATGCCGAACGTCCGACGCCCGGCTGCCTTTTCCCGGCCGACCGTCATGATCATTGCCGGTGAAGCGTCGGGGGATGCCCACGGCGCAAAACTGGTCCGGGCCATTGCCCGGAAGGATCCCCGCATCGGATTTGCAGGCATCGGCGGCGAAAGAATGGCCGCCGCCGGGGTTGAACTCGTCTTCGATGCCTCCGACCTCTCGGTGGTGGGCCTCACGGAAGTCCTCTCGAGGGCCGGGAGCATCCTCAGGGGTATCTCCAGCGCAAAACGGCTGCTGCGGAGGCGCCCCGACCTGCTGATTCTGGTCGACTACCCCGAATTCAACCTCCATATCGCCGCCTACGCCAAAAAACTGGGCATCCCCGTGCTTTTCTACATCAGCCCGCAGATCTGGGCCTGGCGCTCCGGCCGCGTCCACAAGATCGGCCGCCGAATTGACCATATGGCCGTCATTCTCCCCTTTGAGGAGGCGTTCTATCGCCGTCATGGGATCCCCGCGACCTTCGTGGGGCACCCCCTCATGGACGGCGGCCGCAGCAGCGGGAAAGAGACGGTCGACCCTGCGGCATATGCCGCACGGCTGGGGGGCGCACCGGAAATCGCCCTGCTGCCCGGCTCCCGCGACGGGGAGATCGAGCGTCTGCTGCCGGTAATGCTCGGGGCGGCCGACATCCTCTCCCGGCGCCATCCCGGCGCGCGCTTTCTCCTCTCCCGATCCGCTTCGGTCGCCCCGGAACGGCTGTCGGACATAGCGGCCGCCCACGGACGGCATCTTCCGTTTGAGGTGGTCTCGACGGGCCTTGGGGAAATCTACCGCCGAGCGGCCCTGGTCATCGCCGCATCGGGCACCGTCACCCTCGAAACGGCCCTGGCCGGCATCCCCATGATCGTCGTCTACCGGGTCTCCCCCATCAGCTACCGCCTGGGCAAGGCCCTGATCCGCGTCGACCATATCAGCCTGGTCAACCTGATTGCCGGCCGACGCCTCGTACCGGAGCTTGTCCAGGACGATGCTTCCGCCGAGAAAATCGCCGACACCGCCGCTGGTCTCCTCTCGGACACCGACGGGCTGCTGGCGATGCAGCGAGCGCTGACGACGCTGGCAGGGCGCCTGGGCCGCTCGGGCGCCTCCGAGCGAACGGCCGAGATCGCCCTCGGACTGCTGGATGCCCGAAGAAGGAGGGCGGACGGATGACCGATCTCCAGTGGCGACTGGTCGGACGCCTCGGCGCCTGGCTGATTCAAGCCATATTTTCGACGATCCGGATCCGTTTCAACGGTGCGACGCCGGACCGCCGGCGGCACGGCGACGGCCCTGGGCAGTACATCGCAGCCATATGGCATTCCCGAATCCTGATGTTCAGCTACCTCTACAAGGGGTGGCCCGCTTCGATTCTGGTGAGCCGGTCGGACGACGGGGAGATCATCGCTCGGATTCTTCAGCGCCAGGGATTTGAAACCATCCGCGGCTCCACGAACAAAGGCGGTCGGCGCGCACTGGGCACCCTCATTCGCCGCATGAAGGCAGGCGGTTCAGCGGTCATCATCCCCGACGGCCCCCAGGGACCGCGCTTCCGGGTCCAGCCGGGCATCATTCTGCTGGCCCAGAAAACCGGGGTCCCGATCTACCCCTTGTCCTACAGCGCAAAGCACGCCAAGATCTTTGCCAGCTGGGACCGCTTCATGCTGCCGCGCCCGTTCACCCAATGCGCCGTGGTGTATGGAAATCCGCTCTCCGTCCCCGCCGATGCGGATGACGCTGAGCGGGAGGCCTGCCGCCGCCGGCTCGAAGCGGAGCTCTGCAGGATAACCCTTAATGCCGACCGTCATGTCGGCCGAATCACCGATGGGTGTGATGACTAAATTCGTACTGAGAGACCGGCACCGACAGCTGCTGTCGATGGTCCGGCAAAACTGGGTCCGGCTCGCCGCCGCCATGGGCTGCATGCTGGTGATCGCCATGACCACCTCCGCCACGGCTTTCCTGGTCAAACCGGTGCTGGACGACATCTTCTTCAGCCGCAACGAAAAGATGCTGATGCTGATTCCCATTGTCGTCGCGGCCATCTATTTCCTCCGGGGCCTCGGCACCTACGGGCAGGACTACCTGATGAACTACGCGGGCGAGTCCGTCATCCGGCAGCTCCGCAACCATCTCTACAACCGTATCCAGGACCTCCCCCTCTCGTTTTTCCAGGAGGAGAAGACCGGCGTTCTCATGTCGCGCATCACCAATGATGTCAATATCATCAAGGATATGGTCTCCACCTCGGTGACGAGCCTCCTGCGCGACATCTTCACCATTATCGGCCTGACGGTGGTCATCTTCTACCGTGACTGGCGGATGGCCCTCTTTGCTTTCATCATTCTGCCTGCGGCGTTCTATCCCATTATCGAGTTCGGACGCCGGATGCGCCGCGTCAGCACCGGATGCCAGCAGGCCATGGCCGACATGAGCGCCTTCCTCCATGAAACCTTCGCGGGGAACAAGATCGTCAAGGCATTCGGCATGGAGGCCTATGAAAAGCGCCGGTTCGCCGACAAAACCGAAGCACTCTTTCGCCTCGAAATGAAAGCCGTGGTCGTCAACGCCCTCTCTTCACCGGTCATGGAATTCCTGGCCGGCATCGGGATCGCTTTCATCATATGGTACGGGGGATCCCGGGTGGTGGACGGCACCTCGACTGCCGGAACCTTTTTTTCGTTCATGGCCGCCGTGCTCATGCTCTATGATCCGGTCAAAAAGCTGAGCAAGCTCAACAACCGGGTGCAGCAGGGGCTGGCCGCGACCGACCGTGTCTTCGATATCATTGAAAGGTCATCGGATATCGTCGATCCCGAGGACCCCGTGCCCATCAGCGGCGAATTTCAGGAGATCACCTTCGCGGGGGTCGGGCTCACCTACGGCGGCCGGACCCCCGCGCTTTCCGACATCGAT
>CAJXSB010000229.1 GCA_913060435.1 uncultured Desulfococcus sp. | reverse complement strand
TGATGGCGTCCCGGTAGGTTTTCATCTTTCTTTCTCCTCCCATGATTCATCCGATTTCCGGCCGCCAGGCCCGGGCACCATGTCCACCCGGGTGACGCCCGCCCATTGAATGCCGCCGCCTGCCGCGGGGCATCCCGACCCTTCAGTATACATGATCTTCCAGCCAACGCAAACGAGCTTCCGATAATCCGATTCTCGCCCTGCCGGCAGGAGGCGCAGAAGAGAACGGGGGCACGTTCTTGGGCCCTCCCTCGATAACTTTTTCAAAATCATCCGGAGCGAAGCGGTTGACAAAACAGCAGGGATCCTTGTAGAACGACAAAAAAGAGATAAATCGCATTTTTGAGCCTCCTCCGGCGGGAGGCCCCACCCGCAAACTTTTCAGACGAAAGGAAACACCTCATGTCTCAGTTACGTGTCCTGATCATCGGCGGCGTTGCGTGCGGCCCCAAAACCGCTTCCCGGCTGAAACGGCTCTGTCCGGACGCAGACATTACGATGATCGAGCGGGACAGCCTGATATCCTACGGGGCCTGTGGGCTCCCTTATTACGTGGAGGGTGAATTCCTGAACATCAACGCCCTTACCCACACCCAGGTGGGCCTGCCGCGCACCGCCGAATTCTTTGAAAAAACCAAGGGATTCAAGGTTCTCACCCGGACCGAGGCCACCCGGATCGACCGGGAACAGAAGACCGTAACCGTCAAATCCCTCGACAGCGGGGAGACCCGGGACCTCCCCTACGACAAGCTGGTGATCGCCACCGGTGGGTCGGCCTTTCGTCCCCCCATCAGCGGCATCGACCTCGACAATGTCTGGTTCATGACCCATCCCGAGCATGCACGAACCCTGGTCGACAAGATCAAGGACCAGGGCCTTGAAAACGCCGTCATGGTCGGCGCGGGATTCATCGGCATGGAGATCGCCGAGGCGCTGATCTACCGGAACCTCAACGTCACCATGATCGAAATGTTTGACCAGATCCTGCCCGGCGTCCTCGACAAGGACATGGCCGCCTACGCACAGATCCATCTCGAGGACAACGACGTGGACTTGGCGCTCGGCGAGCGGGTCGTGGGGCTGGAGGGGGACGATGCGGGCAAGGTCACCGCCGTCAGGACCGACAAGCGGACCATCCCGGCCGACTGCGTCGTGGTGGCCGTCGGGACCCGCCCCAATGAAGAACTAGCGCGGGAGGCCGGCCTGCTCTGCAACCGGGGCATTCTCATCAGCGACAACTGTCAGACCAGCGATCCGGACATCTACGCCGGCGGCGACTGCGTGGTCAACCACTTCATCAACTCCACCGTCACCCAGCCCATGTACGTGCCCCTCGGCTCCACGGCCAACAAGCACGGCCGTACCATCGCCAACCACATCGCCGGCCTTCAGACGCCGTTTCCGGGCATCAACGGCACCGGCGTCGTCAAGGCCTTCGATTACACCGTGGGCCGGACCGGCATCACCGAGACCATGGCCCAGAAGCTCAACATCGACTATGAATCCATCGTTTGGGGCGGTCCGGACCGCCCCCACTACATGAAAGACGCCCGCTATTTCCTCATCAAGATGATCGCCTCACGGCGGGACCGGAAGATTCTCGGGGTACAGGTCGCCGGGGCCGGGGACGGGGCCAAGCGACTGGACGTCGCCGCCAGCAGCATCTATTACGGCGGGACCCTTCAGGACCTTGCCGACATCGATCTCGCCTATGCGCCCCCGTTCAGCCCTCCCATCGATCCCATCGCCGTCTGCGCCCACATTCTCAGCAACAAGATGGACGGGCTGGCCAAGGGCTTGAGTGTCGACGATGTCAAGGAGCGGATGGACCAGGGGGAGGTCGTCCTCCTCGATGTCCGGGAACCCGATGAGAACAAGATGCTCAAGATGGCATACGACAAGGTTATCCACATCCCCCTGGGCGAGGTTCGCGAGCGACTGGATGAGATTCCCAGGGACAAGGAGATTATTACCTTCTGCAAGATCAGCCTGCGGGGATACGAAGCGCAGCTGATCCTGGAGGCGGCGGGTTTTGAGCGAGTATGGTTCATGGAAGGCGGCCACGAGGCATGGCCGTTCGAACTCGATTATCTCGGCATGTAGCCTTCCGGCGGCCCCTGGAGAATGTTGGACTCCCCGGGCCGCAGCCAGTACGAAAAGGGCATCCCTGGGCTGCCACAGATCGGCCGCCCGGAATGCCCCGCCACCCCTGATCTATAGTTAAGAATTAAAAGCGAATTTTACGGATCAAAATCTTCTGTTGATAAAAACCGTCTTTTCGGTCAGGATTAAAATCGCTCCTTGGGTCAGGACCTGCCGTCCGTCTCTTTCATCCTCTCGATGTTGGCCTTGAGCTGAGCAATCTCGATGCCCAGGCTGACGCACTGCTGCCCATCGATGCATTTTTCCGCGTCATTGTCTTCGAGGAAGGTTTTGAGTTCGTGGCCGCCCTTCTTGAGGTCGACGACCCAGGCCTTCTGCGCCTCGTCATATTCGACATCAACATCGATGCCGCATTCGCCGATGTCTGGATATATCTTCTTGATTTTTTCACACAGTTCCGCTTTGTCGATCATGGTCTCCATCCTTTCTGTTGGGGTTGTCTCCGATCGAACATCGCCGGGACTGCCGGCAGCCGTCCGTGCACGCCCGCGTAAGCGTGAACTGCGGGGTCACCGGCGGGCGACGGAGGGCAGTTTCAATTCCCATTAACATAATACGCAAATTATCTCATGACAAGGTGCGGCCGGCGTCCAGCGCCAGCGGCTCCTGGGTATGAACCGTCAGCTGCGGGAAGGGAATGTTCCAGCTGTTTTCATTGCAGGCCTCGATGATGAGGCGGTTGAGGAGCCGCGTCAGGATGTTGTGGTAGGCGGCGGCCCTTCCTTCAAAGTCGGCGAGAATGGCCAGATCCAGGGAGGAGGCCCCGGCGGTCTGCACCTCGACCTTGAGCCTGCGCAGTTCGCCAAAATATCCGGTCTCCTCCAGCTTCCCCTGGAGGGTCGCCTCCAGCTTTTTAGGAATCGCCTCGGTGATTTCCGCCTGGAGGTCGTAGTCGAGGCCGAAGATGATTTTGACCCGGAAGTTCCTGGAGATATTCTTGGGGCTCATGCCCAGAAAATCCGGGGTCGGATAGGTGATCCGGCTCCCGCCCTTGAGGCCAAGCTGCACCATCTCCGGCGTCTGGCTCACGATCTCCCCCCAGTGGCCGTCCGGAAGGATCACCCATTCGCCGATATGGCAGGGGAACCATGGCTCGGCCTCATCAAAAGCGCGAGAATTGAGATCCAGCAGGTCCCGCAGCGGCACCCGCAGGCGGCTGGGCCGGAGTGCGGGGTTCTCGAGCATCGCGTAGAGGTTGAGGGAAACCACCCGCCACGGCACGCCGTTGTAAGTGATTCTCTCGTTCTCGCGGACCGTACCCAGATTGAGCATCAGCTGCACCTGACGCCAGAATATGGGAAGCCCCTCCTTGGCTGTCCAGGCGATCCCCAGGATGAAGATGATGGCGAGGCTGAGCAGCAGCCAGTCACCGGCGGCATACAGCACGAACAGCAAGGCAGCGGTCGAACCGATGGCGGTGAGGATATGGTAGGCCACATCGGTCACCCGGATGAAAAATGAACGCCCGCCGCCCTTGTGAAGAGGGCTGTAGCGATAGACCAGGCGGTGGAGATACCGCATGAGAAAAAAGGTGGCGAAAAAGGCGATGACCGCCAGGGCCGCGTTTTTTCCCCGGGTGCGGAAAAAGGATTTCACCACCTCCTGGGAGGACTCCAGCAGGGACTGGCGCTGTCGCAGCAGTTCATCGAGCTGGTACTGGTCGACCCGAAGGTTGTCGGAGATCTGTTTTTCGCGCTCCTGCCAGTTCTCCCGGAGGGCCGCCAGCGCCTTTTGCAGCCGGACATCTCCTTCGGCCTTCGTCTGGATCAGGGCGTCGATGCTGCGGATCGCGCCTCGAACGGTGCCGAGCTGATCTTTCAGGAATTGGATCTCCCGCCGCAGCTTCTCCAGCTGGCGGGGCCGGTCGGTGATCTGCTTCAGCTCGCTGAGCAGGGGGGTGATGAGGTTCAGGAGCTCTTCCTTCCAGTCGATCTTTTCCCTGGGCTTCGACAGGAAGCTCTCCAGGTCCACGCCGGTGGCGATGCTTTCGAAATCCGATTCGACTTCGGCAAGCTTGCCCCGGAGCCGTTCGAGCTCCGCGTTGATGGCCGCCCGGTCTTCATCGCTTCGGGCGAGATCCCGCTGGTGCTGGAGCACCTTGATCTCTTCCGTGAGCTCCTTGCGGTTGAAGATCAAGGTGTTGAGGGTCTCCAGGGTCGCTGCGTCGCGCATGGAGACTCTGGACGGCGGCGCCTCCATGCCGGCATCCTTTTCCGCCTGCGCATTAACGACGGACGCGCCGGAAAAGATCGTCAATATCGCCGCAACGCAGGCGGCCAAAACAAACCGGTTGTATCGATGCTGAATCATGCTGTTTTCCCATGGCCGAAACGGCCCTGACCTTTCCGGGTGGAAAAGGACTTGATAGCAATAACATTTACTGCAATGATGGCGCCGCGCGCAAAGGGCGGTAGTCTCGCGGCACCGGCAGCGTCGGTGCCGGGCTGGCAACCCCCGCGCCGCCGTTTTCTTCAATCCACAACGCCGGTGAACCTGCACCGGAGCAGAGGAGCATCATGTACCAGAAAGAGCTCGACACCGCCCTTTCGGCCGTGGCCGTCGCCGCCAGGCTCTGCCGGGAGGCCCGAAAAACCCTGGTGGACGCCGCCGCCGTGCAGAAATCGGACCGCTCACCCGTCACCATCGCGGATTTCGGCAGCCAGGCCGTCATCAGCCTTGCCCTGGCATCGGCCTTTCCCCGCGACCCCATTGTGGGGGAGGAGGACGCCGCCATTCTCCGGGAGAACGATCTTCTCCGCGGCAAGGTCCTGGGCCTTGTCGCACAGGCAGCCGGCGTCGAGGACGAGAGCCGAATCATGGACGCCATCGACCGGGGCGCCGGCGATACGGACTTCCGCCGGCGGTACTGGACCGTCGATCCCATCGACGGAACCAAGGGCTTTCTTCGGGGCGACCAGTATGCCGTGGCCCTGGCCCTGGTCGAAGCGGGACGCCCGGTGCTGGGTGTCCTGGGGTGCCCCAATTTCAGCGCCGGGGAAGGCGAACCCGCCGGCGCCCTCTTCTGCGCCGTCAGGGGAGAGGGGGCATGGACCGCGTCCATCGGCGCCCGGCATGCGGCCCCGGGCAAAGGTCGGCCGATCCGGGTCGACGGTATTGAGCGCGCGGCCGATGCCCGCTTCTGCGAATCGGTGGAAAGCGCCCACAGCGACCACGGCCTTCACCAGCAGATCTGCGACCGCCTTGGCATCACCGCCCCGCCCTACCGCATCGACAGCCAGGCCAAATACGCCGCCGTGGCGTCGGGCCGGGCATCCATCTACCTGCGTCTGCCCCGGAGCGCCACATACCGGGAAAAAATCTGGGATCACGCCGCAGGCAGCATCGTGGTCGAAGCAGCCGGCGGCCGGGTGACCGATTTCAGCGGCGCCCCGCTCACCTTTGCCAGTGGTCGGACCCTGGCGGAGCACCGGGGCATTCTGGCCACCAACGGCCGCTTCCACGATTCGATGCTCGCGGCGATTCAGGCCGTCGCTCCGGTCTGAACCACCCCGCGGCAGCGGCGGGGAGAGGCACTACCATTTCCACATGACCGGGTCGTCGCCCAGGTGGTCGGTGACGGTGCGGCCGATGCGGTCGATCTCCGCCAGCTCCTCCTGCGACAGCGTGACCCCGCCGGCCCGGGCGTTCTGGACGGCCTGCGCCGCGTTGCGGGCGCCGGCGATGGCGCAGGTTCCCGTTTGGGAGACCACCCACGCCAGGGCCAGTTGGCCCAGGGTCAGTTCGTTTCGTTCGGCGATGGGCCGAAGCGCGTCGAGGGCCGACTGGATCCGGCGGAAGTGCTCCGGCTGGAAGAGGATGTTCTTGGCCCGGTGGTCGCCCTTCTCCAATTTGGGCTCCGGTCCGAATTTTCCGGTCAGGATTCCCTGGGCCATGGGCGAGTAGGCCAGGACGGTGATGCCCTTTTCCCGGCAGTAGGCGATGGCGGTCTCCTCCATCTGCCGCCAGAAGAGGGAGTAGGGCGGCTGATAGCTGTCGACGACGCCGATCTCCTCGGCCTCCTGGATCTCCTTTCTGGAAAAATTGGAGACCCCCACCGCCCGGATCTTTCCCTCCTGCTTCAGCGTTGCAAGGGCCTGCATGGTCTCCTCGATGGGG
Organism: uncultured Desulfococcus sp.; assembly: GCA_913060435.1. Taxonomy (GTDB): domain Bacteria; phylum Desulfobacterota; class Desulfobacteria; order Desulfobacterales; family Desulfococcaceae; genus Desulfococcus. The sequence continues at coordinate 1,262 of CAJXSB010000229.1, read as the reverse complement.
ACCTTGGGGCTGCCGAAGGCTCCGGCGGGCCAGTGGATCTGGTAAAGGTCGATATAATCGGTCTGCAGGTCCCGCAGGGACTTGTGGCAGGCCTTGAACACCTTGTCGTAGGCCAGGGAATGGGCAAAAACCTTGGTGGCGATCACCACCTCTGTTCGGACATGGCGGAGCGCCTTTCCGAGCACCTGCTCTGAATGCCCGTCACCATAAACGGTGGCGGTATCAAAAGTGGTGACGCCGGCGTCAAAGGCCGCCGCCATGGCCCGGCTGGTCTCGGCGTCTTCAATGCCGGCCCACATGGCCTTGCCTGCCTGCCAGGTGCCCATGATGACGGCGCTGAGCTGAATATCGGTGGTGCCGAGGGGTATCATTTTCATTGATGGCTCCTGTGCTGCCCGGGCGGGTTGTGCTGTGCCAGGGCAAAAACGATCGGTTGCGGCCGCGAGGATGCGGCCGTGTGGGATGACCTCGGGGCGGCGGCCGGCGCCGCCCCGAGGTCATCATCGCTCTCTATGCTCTATTTGGAACGCCTGTCCAGAATGGCGGCATGGGCCGATGCCAGCCGGGCGACGGGCACCCGGAACGGCGAGCAGGAAACATAGGTCAGGCCCAGCCGGTGGCACAGGGCGATGGATTCCGGATCCCCGCCGTGCTCCCCGCAGATCCCGCACTCGAGGTCGGGCCGAACGCTCCGCCCCTTCTCGATGCCGATCTTCATGAGCTGGCCCACCCCGTCCTCGTCGATCGTGGCAAAGGGGTTGTCCGGGAGGATGCCGTTTTCGATGTAGTTGATGAGGAAGCCCGCCTCTGCATCGTCCCTCGAGATGCCGTAGGTGGTCTGGGTCAGGTCATTGGTCCCGTAGGAGAAGAACTCGGCATGCTCGGCGATCTGGTCGGCGGTGAGGGCCGCCCGGGGCAGCTCGATCATGGTGCCGAATTTGTAGTCGATGGTCGTGGCCTTCTCGGCCATCACCTGACGGGCCTCCGCCTCCAGGCGTTCGCGCTGGACCTTCAGCTCGTTGACGTGGGCCGCCAGCGGGATCATGACCTCGGGATGGACCTCGATCCCCTCCCGGGTCACGAGGCACGCCGCCTCGAAAATGGCCCGGACCTGCATGGTGGTGATCTCTGGCACCAGGATTCCCAGGCGCACACCGCGCATGCCGAGCATGGGGTTGGACTCATGCAGGCTATCGGCGCGCTTGAGGAGCTGTTCCTTCTCCTTGAACTGCTGGAGGAGTTCGTCGATCTTCTCCAGGTTG
>CAJXSB010000228.1 GCA_913060435.1 uncultured Desulfococcus sp. | reverse complement strand
GGTCCACGAGATGTTGAGTTTTTCCAAAAGCCAGGACTTCCCCGAGCGCGCTGCCAGGCAGCTCGTTCATGACGGCGTCCCCATGCAGTGGTGGGTGCTCGACCTCGACGACGGCATTCAGGGATCTGCAGACGACAAATTCGTGCCCATCGAAAACATCGTCTCCATCCCCATGCTTGCCTTCTGGGAGGGATTCACCGCCATCCCGTGGGACGGGCCCCCGGCCATCGACGGCGGCGGCTTCATGTCGGTCATGTTCCGGTCCACCGCCAACCCGGCCCTGGCCACCGGGGTAAAGTCGCGCTACGCCCAGCAAAATTATTTCATGGTCTCCAGAAACTACTGCAGCCTCAACTCCCGTATGGGATACCATTTCGCCATCCTGGAGGCCCTGGTGGGGGAGCGGCTGCGGGAGAACTACATCAGCTTCCAGTTCAAGGGCGGGGCCGCGGACGACGGCCGGAGGCGGCGGCGGGTCGACTTCATCGGCGACATCCTCGAGGACAACGGCTTCAGTGTCCGCATCCGGAACGACCACCTGAGCGCCCGCATGGAAGGCTACCCCGCATCCCGGATGGCTGCCTACCTCAAGGTCCTGGGCTACCTCAACCTCCATACCCGGCAGCTCGACATGATCATGAGCAACGCCGCCCGGGTCGACCAATACGACCGGAAGCTCCGGGCGGACATCGACGACATCCTTTCCGGAAAAACAGGCGCGTCCCTAGATGCGTCGGATTGAATCCATATCAGAACATCTCTTTCCCCGCCGCCATCTGTTCGTGCAACGCATGAAGGCCGCAAGAATACCGCGCCGACCCGCTGCACTGTTGACAGCGCACCGGAATTAGTTTAGTTTAAAGTTAAACTAAACTATGGGAGCAACATCATGAAAGTCGGCATCCACGAAGCCAAAACCCGGCTCTCCAAACTCATACCGGCCGTGCTGGCGGGCGAGGAGGTCATTATCACCAAGTCGGGCAAGCCCCTGGTGAAGCTGGTCCCCGTTGAAAGCCAGCAGGGCGAGAGGCCCCTGGGCATCTACGCGGACAAGGTCACGTTTACGGGGGATATCCTGGCGCCGCTGCCCCAAGCCGTCATCCAGGATTTCTGGCCGGGCGGAGACACTGGTGCGGTATCTTCTTGACACCCACGCCTTTCTCTGGATGGCGGCCGCCCCGCACCGACTCTCGCCTGAAGTGCGGAAGATCGTCCGACGAAGAAGCAGCCGCCTCCACCTGAGCGCGGCGAGCGGCTGGGAGATAACCATGCTCGAGCGCCTTGGCCGGCTGGCGCTGCCCGACACCCCCCAGCGGTTCATCCCCGAGGCCATCCATGTGTTGAGCGTCATTCCGATCCCCATCGGCTTTTCCACGGCCATCGCGGCGGTGTCCCTGCCCATGATCCACAGGGATCCATTTGACCGCATTATCATCGCCGAGGCGGAAAAAGAGGAGATGATCGTCGTGACGAAGGACAACACATTTCCGGAGTACGGCATCCAGACGCTCTGGTGACATCCGCTGCCCTTTCATCCCGCTGATATCAAGGGAGCGGCAGGAAATACCTGGACCAAAAAACAAGCAGGACGGCCCAATGATTCTTGCCGAGGCCCTTATTCCGGGTCGCGGAACCGCGGCGGCCGCTTCTCGAAGTTGGCCGTGATCGCCTCGACCTGGTTGGGGCGGCCGATCAGGGTCATCTCCGCCTCGGATTCCAGCAGAAGCCCTTCTTCATGGCCGCCGTGCCAGGCGCGGTTGATGAGGGATTTGGCCGCCCGGACGGCGTCGGGGGACTGATCGGCGATCTCCGACGCCAGGGCCATGGCGGCGTCATACGGCTTCTCGCAGATGCGGGTCACCAGGCCGAGCCGGGCCGCCTCCTCCCCCCTGACGATCCTGCCGGTAAAGATGAGCTCCTTGGCCACGTCGATGGGCACCAGGTCCCGGAGGGTCTGGGTGGCGCCCATGTCCGGCACCAGCCCCCATTTCATCTCCATGATCGAGAGCCTGGCATCCGGGGCGCAGAGCCGGATGTCGGCGCCCAGGGCGATCTGGCAGCCGCCGCCGAAGGCCACGCCGTGGACGGCTGCGATGACGGGCATGGGGAGCTGCTTCCAGCCGTAGGCGACATGCTGGGGCAGGTTGGTGATCCCGCCCGCGAACCGCTTCCGAAGGTCGGCCAGCCCCCCGTCGCCGCCGGCCTGGATCCCGGCGAAGCTTTCCACATCGAGCCCCGCGCAGAACCCCTTCCCTTCGCCGGAAAGGACCACCGCCCGGACGCCCTTTTCCCCTTCCAGGCGCCGAAGCACCTCGGCGATGTCCCGCATCATCTCCCAGCTCAACGCATTGTACTTCTCCGGACGGTTGAGGCGGACATCCGCGACATGGCGGTCCACGGAAACGGTTATCCTTTCGGACATGATGCCTCTTTTCTTCTTCAGAATTGAAAGGTTTCCTGGAACAGCGCGACGGTCTGCGCCGCCATGATCCGGTGCCCCTCCTGGTTGGGATGAAGTCCGTCCGCCAGGAAGAGGCCGCTTTCCACCCCACCGTCCTGCCGCAGAAAGGGGGCGTGGAAGTCGGCCACGGGAACATCGCTCTCTCCCGCTGCGGACGAAAGCTGTAGCACCAGATCCGAAAGCTTCTCGGCAAACCGTTCGTACCCGGCCGCCGGCGGGGCAAAGTCGTTCCTCTCCGCCGCCGGCCGGTCCACGGGCGTCGGCAGGCCGATGACCGGGGTGACGCCGTGGTGCCGCGCCTGGAAAACGACAGAGAAGAGGTTGCCGAGGATTGTCTTGACCTCCCAGTCCCACCAGAGGTCATTGGTGCCGCCCATGATGAAGACGAAATCCGGCTTCAAGGCGATGACCTCCGGGTGGAGGCGCGACAGGATTCCCTGGGTGGTGTCGCCGCCGATGCCGCAGTTGACGACTTTCGCGCCAAGGGCGTTGGCGGTGAGCGAAGGCCAGGCGTGGCCCACGGGAATATCCGCCCCCTCGGTCAGGCTGTCGCCGATGCAGATGATGGTTTTCATGGCATTCTCTCCTGAATATGTTCCCACGATTCGACGCTCATTCGAACGTCAGAATCGGGGCAGACCTTACGGAATTTTTGGTAGGTACCCTACTGCAATGTAAGTGCTTGATTTGGATCTATCTTAGGGACTATTACTGTACGTGTAAAGCGTTTTCGGACGCGGCAGGGGCCCGGCGCTTCGCCGGCGGAACATTCACTGCAAAGGAATCCTTCCATGAACCGGATTTTAATTCAATAGTTCGACCTGGTTCTCGAGCACGCCTGGGCCTACGGCTCCGCAGGGCATGCACTTGCCGGCAAAATCACCTTTCAAGCGCTGACCGCCGGGGGCGGTCCCGCCGACTACCGGCAGGGCGGCCTGAACCTTTTCACATTCGGCGTGGTGATGATGCTTTTCCTGGTCGCCCTGGAACTGCTCGGCATCCACCCCTACGAAGCCTGCAAGATCCGCCGCCTGTTCCGCAAGAAGGACAAGGAGATCATGCCCGAGCTCTACCGGATTCAACGCCAGGGCGAAGACACCTACATCTCGATGTACCGGAAGCACGACGCCAACCTCGCCGACCTGATGCAGCAGGATCGCGAGATCGACATGGCCGAGCTCGACAAGGCCTGGACCGCCGCCAACCCCGAGAGTTGAAGGATGGTGATGCACACGCGCCTCCGGCACGGCAGCCTGTTCTCGCGATATTCAAATGAGATGCACCTCTGCACGATGAAAATACCGGCGCTGCGGCATGCTGCGCTGAACCGTGCACGGAAGGCTCAGAAAGAGGACGCCATGGAAGCATTTACACGCGCGGTGATCGAGATCCTCCACCGCATCCCCCCGGGCAGGGTATCGACCTACGGCCGCATCGGGCAGATGGCCGGGCACCCCAACAGCGCCAGGCAGGTGGCGCGAATCCTCCACAGCATGAGCCGCCGGCATGGGCTCCCCTGGCACCGGGTCATCAACGCCCAGGGAAGGATCAGTCTGCCGAGGCACCGCGGTTATGCAGAGCAGAAAGCCCTTCTCCAGCATGAAGGCGTCGCGTTCGATGAGGATGACCGGGTGGACCTCGAAAGGTATCTCTGGAACGACGAATGCGAGTGACAGCGACAGGCGACCGGACGATGTCCCGGAGCAGGGCACCGGAGACTGACGCTGCCTGAAAATGTGCGGTAAAAGGATCGCTTTTCTCAGGTCCATTTGACAAAATGCATCCTGAAATGTACGTTTAAGTGTACATCAAAGGGAGACATCAAGATGAAAACCGTTACATTTACGGACTTTCGCAAAAAGGCGTCCGACTTCATTACCGAGGTGGAGCATGGCGAAACCATTATTCTGCTGCGCCGCGGAAAACCGGTTGCAGAAGTGATTCCATACTCGGACCGGCCTCAGCGGAAACCTTCCTGGAAACAGCCCGGTATCCGTTTGAAAATCAAGGGAAGCGACCTGTCATCCGCCATCCTGGAAGAGCGCGAGGCGGCATCATGAAGCTCCTGGCGGATTCATCCGCCTTTGCCAAGAGGTACATCCTCGAGGCTGGCAGTGAATCCATGGATCAGCTCCTGCAGAACGCCTCGGAACTGGCGCTGAGTGCCCTTCTGGTTCCGGAGGTCATCTCCGCGCTCAACCGGCGGTTGCGGGAGAATCTATTGCCGCCGCGCGATTACCGAAAAATAAAAAGGCGGCTGATGGCGGATGTTCACGACGCCGTGGTGATCCAGATAACCCCGGCGGTTATCTCCCATTCGGTCAAACTGCTGGAGCGCCATGTGCTGCGTGCCATGGATGCCCTGCATGTTGCCTGTGCGCTGGAATGGGAGGCAGCGCTTTTTGTCACCGCCGACAGAAGACAGGTGACGGCAGCCCAACATGCAGGGTTGCACACGCAATATATCGGACGCCAAGATCCGTGAGAATATTTGCGGCACCTTTTGCCGAGGTGCCTATGCGAGGAGGAACCCAATCATGCTGTTCAAAAGCCTTGAACACCTCTCCTGCGATGTGCTGGTCATCGGGGGCGGCGGCGCGGGCCTGCGCTCGGCCATTGCCGCCAGGCTGCGCGGGGCCGACGTGCTCCTTGCCGCCAAAACCCGTATCGGCCCCGTCTCGAACACCTATCTCTCCAAGGCCGTCATCGCGGCCGCCGGGTGGGGGACGCCGGATGACGCCGCACGCGTGCACGTCGAGGACACGATGCAGGCCGGGCGCTTTCTGAACGATCCGGCGATGGTGGCCAGGATGGCGGAGCGCTCCCCTGCCGAAATCACCTTCCTGCGGGACTGCGGCGTCGACTTCGCCATGGACGGGGACCGGCTGCGGCTGATCCGCATTGCCGGCCACCGGCATCCGCGGCATGTCCACGGCGCCGGCTGGCGCGGCAGCGACCTGGTTCTGCCCCTGAGGCGCCGTGCGGAAGCTGTCGGCGTCCGCATGGCGGAGCAGGTGTTCGTCAGCCGACTCCTGTCCGCAGACGGCCGCATCTGCGGGGCCGCCGGCATCACCCCGGACGGCCGCTTCCTGGCCATCCAGGCGAAGGCGGTGGTCCTGGCCACTGGCGGTTACGCCCAGGTCTTTCGCAACACCAACAATGCGCCGGGCATCACCGGAGACGGCCCGGCCCTCGCCCATGACCTGGGGCTCCCCCTCAAGGACATGGAATTTGTCCAGTTCTACCCCACCGCCGCGGGCAGGCGCGGCAGCCGCCTGATTCTCTATGAAAATATGCTGTCGCGCCCCGGTGTGGCGCTCCGCAACGGAAAAGGCGAAAACATCCTCGAACGCCACGGCATCGCAGACCCCATGACGGTGACACGGGACCGGCTGGCCCAGATCATCACCCGGGAGATCCGCGAGGCGGCGTCGCCGGAGCCGGGCGTATTCATGGACATGACGGACCTTTCCGAAGAGACGGCCAGGGAGCTCTCGGCGATCCTGCCCCCGCGGTGGTGGCAGGGGCAGAAGGTGTTCCAGGTGGCGCCCACCGCCCACTTCTGCATGGGCGGGATCGCTACGGATCCCTCCGGCGAGACGCCCCTGGCAGGGCTGTTTGCCGTCGGGGAGGCGGCCGCGGGCATGCACGGGGCGAACCGGCTGGGCGGCAACGCCCTGGCTGAAATCTTTGCCATGGGATCCTTTGTCGGCGAGACGGCCGCTGCTCAGGCCATGGCCATCGGTGCATTCCGGGTCCCCGGAAAGGGTTTTGAGGAAGAGCGCTCCCGGCTGGCGGCGGCGTTTTCCCGTGAAGGGATGGGCGCCAAGCAAGCCGTCGAGGAACTCAAGGCGCTGATGTGGAAAAGCGCCGGTGTGATCCGCTGCGAGAGCGGGCTTTCAGCGGCGCTGAAGCACCTGGCGGCGTCCGCCCCCCGGATTACCGTCTCGACCCCCGCCGAACTCATCCGGCGGCTGGAATACGAGAATATGCGGTGCGTCGCCCGGATGGTCTGCCGGGCCGCCCTCGAGCGGACCGAGAGCCGCGGCGCCCATTTCCGCAGCGACTTTCCTGAAGAAGACAACCCGGCGTGGCGTAAAAATATCGTGCTGCGGAAAAACCCCGCAGGCCTCAGCGTCGAAACCCGATCCGTGCGGGTCGATCGCATGAAATCCGGCGGCTGAATCTATCGCAGCACACAGGATATCGGACATGGTGCTTCTCAAACAGAAGCAGGATATCTTCGAAATCCTGTATGGTTTCCACTTTTCAGAAGCCCTTATTGAGATTTCCGTTTCAAACCCGGTTGTTGATCCGGCAGGCCGCGCAGGCGGCGCCGAAGCCGTTGTCGATGTTGACCACCGTCACCCCGGAGGCGCAGGAGGTGAGCATCCCCAGGAGGGCCGAGATCCCCGAAAAGTTCGCCCCATACCCCACGGAGGTGGGCACCGCGATGATGGGCTGCGCCACCAGGCCGCCGACCACGCTGGCCAGCGCCCCCTCCATGCCCGCCACCACAATGATGACCGATGCATCCCGGATCTCCTCCAGCCGGTGAAACAGCCGGTGAATCCCGGCCACCCCCACGTCCGAGAGGATCTTCGCCCGGCTGCCCAGCATCCCGCAGGTCACCCGGGCCTCTTCGGCCACCGCCAGGTCCGAGGTGCCGGCGGTGATGATGGCGACCTCCCCCGCCCGGTAGTCGATCTCGTCCCGGATATGGGTCAGGGTTCTGCCGATGGGGTTGTACCGGGCGTCCGGGCATCGGGCCGTGACCTGTTCGGCCGCCGTCGCCGAGACGCGGGTGGCGAGGACGTTGCCGCGGCGCTGCATCTCCTGGAAGATGTCGGCGACCTGTTCCGGGGTCTTGCCCTCGGCGTAGATCACCTCGGGGAATCCATTCCTCAGGGACCGGTGAAGGTCGATCTTGGTGTGGCCGATATCGAGGAAGGGCATGTCCCGCAGCCGATTCAGCCCTTCCTCCACATCCAGGCGGCCCTCCCGTATTCCCCAAAGCAGTTCTCTCAGCGGATCTTTATTATCCATCTGGCTTATCCATCTTTCTTATCTACCTGGCTTATCTACCTGGCTTAT
>CAJXSB010000227.1 GCA_913060435.1 uncultured Desulfococcus sp. | reverse complement strand
GAAGGACAGACAGATCAACGAACGGTCGGAAATGGACGACATCATTGCGGCCGCCCGGGTCTGCCGGCTGGCCATGCTGGACGGCGACAGGCCCTATATCGTTCCCCTCTGCTTCGGCTATGACGGCAGGGCCCTCTATTTTCATTCCGCCCGGGCCGGCAAGAAAATCGACCTCCTCCAGAAAAACCAGCAGGTCTGCTTCGAACTCGAGGCGTCGGTTGCAGTAAAACCCGCCGCCGCGCCCTGCAAATGGGGGATGACCTACCGGAGCATCATCGGCTTCGGCACGGTTGAATTCATGGAGTCACCGGAGGAGCGACGCCGGGCCCTCGATACGATCATGGCCCATTATTCGGGCGAGGGCCGCTTTGAATACACGGATGCAGCGCTCGGGGGGGTCTCGATCTTCCGCGTGGTCATCCTGGAAATGAGCGGAAAACGCTCGTGCTGACAAGACGATCATCAAAGGAGTCTGAAAAACATGCCGGTCTACGAATATGAGCACACGGGCGCCCCCTGCGAAGCCGGGCGGGCATTCGAGATCCGACAATCCATCAGCGACGCTCCACTGGAAGTCTGCCCCGTATGCGGCGGCCCCGTCAGAAAGCTGATTTCCTGTTTCGCCGTCCGCACCCCCAAGGGCAATGCCCAACTGAAGGATATGGGGTTCACCAAGCTGGTCAAGCGCGATGACGGGGTATATGAAAATGTCACCCGGCGGGACGGTGAAAACCGCTACATGGTCCGCGGAAAACCGGAGACCATCCCCGATGTGAGCCGGATTATCCGGGACTGACCGGATGCGCCCGAAGCTGCATGGACACTGTCAAGCGAAATAGTTGAGGTAGATCAGGCGCCCGACGGTGGCGGCGACCACGATGATGAAGATCGGTCGGATGAATCGGGGACCGTTCTTAATGGCCAGGCCGGAACCGAGGCGCGCCCCGACAAACTGCCCTCCCGCCATGATCAGCCCCACAGGATAGAGTACGTTCCCGCCGATAACGAAAAGCGCAAGCGAAACCACGTTGCTGGTAAAATTCATGGTCCGCGTAAACCCGGCCGACCGCCTCATGTCGAACCCGAGGAAGATGCAGAACCCGGCCATCCAGAAGGAGCCGGTGCCCGGGCCGAAGAAGCCGTCATAAAAACCAAGCCCCAGACCGAAGACGAGGTAAAATCCCCCGTGCGGTACTTTCGGCGGCCTTTCGGCAACCCCCATCTCCTTGACGAGCAGGGTGTAGGCAAGCACACCGCCGAGGAGCAGCGGCACCAGACGGCCGAGAAACGCAGGGTTGACCCGCTGGACCACAACGGTTCCCAGAGCGGCGCCGGCAAAGGTATAGAGAATGCCCGGCAGGGCATGGACGAGATCGACCTGCCCCTTTCGGAAAAAGTGATAGGATGACGACAGGGTCCCGAAGGTGCCCTGGAGCTTGTTGGTCCCCAGGGCCATCTGGGGCGGCAGTCCGATGGAGAGCAGGACGGGAAGGGCGATCAGCCCGCCGCCGCCGGCGATGGCGTCGACAAAACCGGCCGAAAGGCCGGTGGCCGCAAGCAGCACGGCCAGCCCGACGGACAACTCCATATCCCCCATCCCGAACCCTCCCTGTAGTGAAATATCGCTCGTCCATATTGCAAATACCACGAAACCTGTATATCTTTTACATTCTCCTGACAACAGGTCATTTCGGAAAATCTGCTGCAGAAGACGACATCCCCGCGGCGTCCACAGGCGAGAATAACGAGAAGGAGCATCCCCCCATGAGACTTTACTTTCACGAATCGAACGGGCCGGCGGACGAGGCCATTGAAGCGCTGATCCAGATGGTCGGCGGCATCAAGAGTCCCGAGCTGATCCGCGAGATGATGATCGCCGCACTCAAGGCCGGCCAGGAGGACGACGACAAGGCCGACCTGAAACTGATGAACACCACCCTGAAGGAGATGCGGTTTACCTCCAAAATATTCGGCCCCTACAGCAATGTGAAGAAAGTGACGGTCTTCGGCTCCGCCCGGACGAAGCCCGGCGCACCTGCCTACGAGATGGCGGTTCAATTCGGCAGGGAGCTGAAGGACGCCGGCTACATGGTAATCACCGGAGGCGGTCCGGGAATCATGCAGGCCGTCAATGAGGGCGCCGGCGTGGAGCACTCCTTCGGGGTCAACATCCGCCTGCCCTTCGAGCAGAAATCGAACCCGGTGATCGACGGCAATCCCAGGTCCATCACCTACAAGTATTTCTTCAACCGCAAGGTCGCCTTTCTCAAGGAGGCCCATGCCGTCGCGCTTTTTCCGGGAGGATTCGGCACCCTCGACGAAGCGATGGAGACCCTCACCCTGGTCCAGACCGGCAAGCGGGATCTCATGCCGCTGGTCCTCATCGACCCGCCGGGGAGCAGATACTGGGCCCGCTGGCTCACGTTTATCGAGACCGAACTGATGGAGAGGGGCTACATCAGTCCGGAAGACCTGAATCTGTTCGATCGGGTGGAATCGACAGCGGCGGCGGTCGAGCGGATCGACCACTTCTACCGCCGCTTCCACAGCCTGAGATACGTGGCGGACAAGCTGGTGATCCGTCTGAATCAGCCTGTAGACGACGCCGCCATTCAGGAAATGGCGGCAAGCTTTGCAGACATCCTGGTGCCCGGCGGCAGGATCACCCTCTCCAAATGCCTGCCCGAAGAGGTCAACGAGGCTGAGATCGCCGATCTCCCCAGGCTCGTCGTCGACTTCAACCGGAAGAGCTTCGGCCGCCTCAGGCGCCTGATCGACATGCTCAACAACCACGAAGGGCAATGAAGCGCCGGTGCCGACTCACGGTGCCGCACCAGGGTTCTGGCATGAATCTGACCGAATTCCTGGCCGGCCGTTTCTCCTATTTCAGGCGGCGGGAATGGGAGGGAGAGATCAAATGCGGCCGGATTCTCCTCAACGGCAGGAGCGCTCTATCTTCAGATCTTCTCCAATCGGGCGACCGCATCACCTACACCCCATCGCAGCTGCGGGAGCCCCCGGTGGACAGGGACTTCGACATCCTCTTTGAAGATGAGGCCATTCTCGCCGTACACAAGCCGGCAAACCTCCCCTGCCACCCGGGGGGACGCTATTTTAGGCATACCCTGTGGGCGATGTTGAAGGAGCGCCGTCCGGAAGCCACCCCCCATTTCGTCCATCGCCTCGACCGGGAGACCTCCGGGGTGGTGCTCATCGCCAAACACGCCGGGGACGCGGCCCGTCTGGGGCGCCAGATGGCTGCAGGCGGATTCCACAAGGCATATGCCGCGCTGGTCGAGGGGCGGTTCCCGGAAGCTCCGCTCTCCGCAGACGGCGTTATCGCGCCCGACCAGGCAAGCGTCATCCGAAAAAAGATGCGATTTTTCCCCCTGGACTCCCGGAAGCCCCCGCCTGCCGGCGCCAAGCCATGCTGCACCCGGTTCGAGCGGCTTCAGGAGGGACCGGCAGTCAGCCTGATCTCCGCCGCACCCGCCACCGGAAGGGGCCACCAGATCCGGGCAACGCTCCTGGCCATGGGGTATCCGGTGGTCGGGGACAAGATCTACGGCGTCGACGAGACCCTCTTCCTCCGCTTCATTGATGACCGTCTCACCGGGCGGGACCGGTCGCGGCTCCGCATGGAACGGCAGGCATTGCACGCCGCATCCCTCGCCTTCGACCACCCCCGCACCGGCCGCCGGATCTCCATCGAAGCGCCGGTCCCACCGGTATTCGGGCGCTGTCTGGCCGAGCTGCCCTGAGGCCGAAGCCAAAAGGGCGCGCCCATCATTCCTCCCCGCCCCGCGGCCCTTCCCGGGTGCATTCCCGGACCAGACGCCCCAGCGTCTCGATTCCCTGCTCGGTTTCTGCGGTAAACGGCGCACCGCAGCCGAGGCGGATGTAGTTTCGGAACATCCCCGATACCGAGCAAACGGCCCCCGGCAGAATCGAGATCCGATGTTCGAGCGCCCGCCGGTAGAGTTGAAGCCCGTCGACCCGCCGGTGGAGTTCGATCCACAACAGGGATCCGCCGGCGGGAAAAGAGAGCCGGGTGCCTTCGGGAAAGTATCTTTTGACGGCAAGCGCCGTCTTGAGGGTCTGCCCCCGGACGGCGCCCCGAAGGGCTCGCAGGTGACGGTCGCAGGTGCCGCCGGCCAGATACCGGGCCATGATCTCCTGATCCAGCGTCGCGGTGCACACGGTGGAGCCGGCCTTGAGCCGCAGAACCTTGTCCCGGAACCTCGGCCCCGGGACAGCCCATCCGATGCGGAAGCCCGGCGCCAGTGTTTTGGAAAACGAGGAGCAGGTGAGCACCAGGTCCTTTCGATCGAACGCCTTGAGCAGCGACGGTCGCCGCTGCCCTTCAAAATAGAGCTCCGCGCAGATGTCATCTTCAATCACCGGGATCTCATGGTGGTTCAGCAGCGACACCAGCTGCGCTTTCCTCTCATCCGGCAGGAGGGTGCCGAGGGGATTATGGAAATTGGGCATGAACAGGCACGCCCGGACGGCGGTTCGGGCGATGATGGCAGAAAGGGCCTCGATGTCCACGCCCGTTCGGGGGTGGGTGGGCACCTCGACAACCATGATGCCCATCTCTTTGAAGAGCTGAAGAAAGCCGAAATGGGTCGGGGTTTCAATGGCCAGCGTATCGCCGGGCTTCAGTATCGCCTGGAGGCAGAGGGTCACCGCTTCCATGCAGCCTGTGGTGATGACGATGTCCTCGCCCGATATTCCCTGCTGCAATCCCACCATCCGGAGTGCCAGCTGCCGCCGCAGCTCGGGGTGCCCTTCGGTCAGCGAGTAGGAGAGGCTCTTCTTCAGCTCCTTTGCCGACATTGACTTGAGAATTCTTGCAAATTGTCGATGGGGCAGGAGCTCCGTTGCCGTGGCCGAGGAGCCGAGGGGGAGCATCCGCGGATCTGCGACGGCACGCAGGATCGAGTTGACCATTCCCGTGGTCTCCACCCGAAGCGGCGCAGGCGCCGGTTTAGGCGGAGCCGAAGGCTCGAGACTCCGGAGGGAAACCGGTGTTACGAAATAGCCCGACTTTGGACGGGCTTCGATGAGCCCGGTCGTCTCCAATTCGATGTAGGCCTGGTGGACGGTGCTGATGCTGAGATGGAGCCGGCGGTGGAGCGCGCGGATCGATGGGAGGCGCTCGCCGGGTGCGTAGCTTCCGTCGAGGATCTTCTCCTCCAGCTCTTTTGCCAGGGACTGATATCGAAAAAGGGGTTTATCGGGCATCCGCGGGTCGGATCCTTTCCGTCGGCATCTGTTATGCCGTTTTTTCTGAGAATGTGTATCTGTTTTTTTCTACCACAACGCATAGGATGGCTTCAAACCAAAAAAGGAGATGAAGCCATGGGATTTGAACAGCTGCTTGCGGCAAGAACCCAGACCCTGCACGACAACGCCATCCGGGAGATTCTCAAGGTCGCCTCGCGACCGGGGATGACCTCCCTTGCCGGGGGCATCCCGGCGCCCGAAAGCTTTCCCATGGGCATTATGGACGAGCTTTCTGCCGCGGTTCTCCGGAAATACCGGTCAACCGCGCTTCAGTACGACCTGACCGAGGGCTTCATGCCCCTCCGGGAGGCCCTCGTCGACCACCTTGCATCCAAGGGGATCGCCGCATCGCCGGGGGAGATCATCATCGCCAGCGGATCCCAGGGGTTTCTCGATGCCCTCGGCAAGATTCTGATCACCCGGGGAGACCGGGTGGCGGTGGAGGCGCCGACCTACCTGGGCGCCATATCCGCATTCGCGCCATACGGGCCGGCATACGTGCGCCTGGAAACGGACGATGGCGGCGTGTTGCCCGAGGCCCTGGAGGAGACCCTTGCCTCAGGGGGCGTCAAATTCGTCTACCTGGTCCCCACCTTCCAGAACCCCACCGGCCGGACCATCCCCCTTGAAAGGCGCCGGGAGATCGCCCGGATCATCGAGACATACGACGCCCTGCTGGTCGAAGACGACCCTTACAGCGATCTGCGGTACCGCGGCGAGGCCCTCCCGACCCTGAAAAGCCTTGCGCCGGACCACGTGGTGTATGTCAGCACCCTCTCCAAGATCCTGGCCCCGGGTCTGCGCATCGGATTCTCGGTGGCGCCGCGGCTGATCCGGGAGTGGCTGGTCCGGGTGAAGCAGGGCACCGATCTCCACACCGCCACCTTGAGCCAGGCCCTGGCCGCGGAATACCTCCAAGGCGGCCATCTCGCCCGTCATCTGCCCGATATCCTGTCGATCTACCGGCCCCGGCAGACGGCCATGCTGGCTGCCCTGGCGGAATTTTTTCCCGAAGGCACCCGGTGGAGCCGCCCCGAGGGCGGGATGTTCATCTGGGCCGAGGGGCCGCCCGGTATGGATGCAGAAAAGGTGTATCGCCGTGCTGTCGCCCGCGGCACGGCCTTTGTTCCGGGAAGGTTTTTTTATACCAATCCAGCGGAAGGACGCCACACCATGCGTCTCAATTTCACCATGGCCGGTGAGGATGAGATCCGCCGCGCTGTGGCGGTTCTCGGCGAGGAAATCGCCTCCGAAACGCAGGAAACGCGCTTATGCGCCTGAAAACAGTTGATCTTTCCGATGCCGCATGGAATACCATACAGGTCGACCCGGAACCGCATTCCTCGAAGGCCGCCCGAAGCACTGCTTTGGCTTCGGTGGGCCGGGGGTGCCGATGTGCGTATGGAATCCAACCCGGAATCAAGGAGGAGAGATGACACGGATGTTCATCCGAATGGGAATTGGTATGGTGCTGGCAATGACGCTTATGGTGCCGCAAGCCTGGGCATACGACGAGCCCGCCGTCAACCTGGGGTTTACCAGCTTCATGGACGGGGGGCCGCCGGCCGGGCCGGGGCTCTATTTTACGCAGTACCTACAGTATTACACCGCCGGAGACCTCAAGGATGCCGAGGGCGATGACCTGCCGTTGCCGGGACCGGATCTGGAGGGATGGATCAGCCTTTCCCAGTTCATCTATCAGTCCGACCGGAAGGTTCTGATGGGCGGCAAGTGGGGGCTGGATGTCATCATTCCCTATGCATCGATCGATCTCGACTACGATACCGCCGGGCCGTTTCCCCAGGCCAACGGCGGCGGCTTCGGCGACCTTCTTGTCGGTCCTTTCCTCCAGTGGGATCCGATCATGGGCGCATCGGGACCGCGCTTCATGCAACGCCTGGAGCTTCAGATGATATTTCCCACCGGGAAATACGACAGCGACAAAGAGATCAATCCAGGCAGCAATTTCTTCTCCTTCAACCCCTACTGGGCGGGGACCTTCTTCATCACGCCGGATTGGACGGTCTCCTCCCGGGTCCACTACCTCTGGAACGCCGAAAACGACGACCCCAACCGCGCCTACGGCGACGCCGACGACACCCAGGCCGGCCAGGCATTCCACCTCAATTTCGCCTCCGCCTACGAGGTGATCCCACGCTCCCTGCGGGTTGGCATCAACGGCTATTATTTCAAGCAGATCAGCGAGACCGAGGTGGACGGAGACAAGGTCTCGGGCTCCAAGGAGAAGGTGCTCGCCATCGGCCCC
>CAJXSB010000226.1 GCA_913060435.1 uncultured Desulfococcus sp. | reverse complement strand
TAGGACGCCGGCTCCCGGTCTGCCAGCTTGCCGCTGCGCCAGTCGACCGCTGGGGGACGGGACCCCGCCGTCGCCTCCGGGCTGCCGAGCCGCTTTTCGATCTCCGCCGACTGGGTCTCCAGCACCATTGCGACCAGCTCCCCTTCCCGCCGCAGCACCCGGGCGTGGTCCTCGACCAGCCGCTTCAGGGCCTGGGTCGACTGGGCAACCATGGCCTCACCGGAACGTTCGGACAGGTCCACGGCCAGCGCCCGGAAAATCCGGGTCGCATTGCAGCGCAAAACGAGCATGGGAATGATGGAGATCGCCAGAAGGAGGGCGAGGATTTTCCAGCGGATCCGCATGGGCTGGCTCAGTCTCCGGAGCCGGCGTCACGCTGCGGCCGGGCGTCGGGGCTGAGGCCGATGATCCCCCGTTTTCCCAACTCCCGGATGAAGAGGGTGATGGAGACCTCCGCCTCCTTGCGGTCGAGCTGATACGCCTCGGAAAACGCCTGGATGATCCCCGCCACGGTCCGGCGGCCGTCCATCAGGCGCCAAGCGGCGCTTCCCATCTCGTCGAGTTCGAGGCGCTTGATGACGGGCCGGTCCTGGGCCTGCCCGAGGCGCCGGGCGATCCCGGCGATCCAGGGCCGCGGCCGAAGGGGATAGGAGAGCATGATGCGCCTGCTGTCGAGGGCCGCTTCGCCCACCCTGGGGTGCTTCACCGGCCGACAGGCCAGGGCCGCTTTGCGGCTTTCGGGCGATGCGGCATTCTTTTTTCGAAACCGTCGGATCATCCTTCTCCACATGGCGAGAATCTATATTATACATCCAGAGGAGCGTCAAGCAGGCGCCCTTTTCCTCCCCCATCCGCCGGCAGCGTCCGGAAGGCGGCGCACAGCCTTTCGAGCGGATATCCTTCCCCCGCCGCCGCCGACACTGCCTGGACCGCCAGGATCTTGTTCCGGCGGGGCGGACGCCATGCCCGGCCGCGGTGGTAAGGCTCCGGTTTCCATGGCGTCATCCACCGCCGGCCGCCCCTGGCAGGGGGGATCCGGCCGGACCAGGCCACGGATTCGCCGGTAGCGGCGTTGAAGATGCCCTGGGGAACGGCCAGTCGTTTGGCGACAAAGTCCTGGAGGCTGTTGTTCCGGAGCAGCACCGAGGCAGGGCCCCACCGGTAAAGCCCCACGGTTTCGCTTCGGGTGCGGAACAAGAGATGGAAAGCGCCGGGAACGAAACGGTGCCGAAGCAGCCGGAACTCCCCGGGAAGCTCGGCCTGGATGTCAAACACCGCCCAGAGCACCCGTCCGTCTTCGGGGCCGCTATGGATCGACGCCAGGACGCGCCGGATCTCCGCAGCCTCGCCGGGGGCATCCGTGCGATGGAAATGGATCAAAAATCTTCGGGAGGTCCGGCGGCAGTCGACGACAATCCCCTCCCCACCATGGCCGCCGGCATCGCCCCAGGAGAACGCCGCCGCCGCGTCTATCTCCGCCGCTGAAAAGCAGCCGGCAAGTGCATCCCGCCAGGAGGCGGGCACGGCCGTCTCCCGGAGGGTCCGCCGGAGCGCCGGCGGAAATCCCCGCCGCATCCCTGAAACCGTTGCACGGCCCACCGGGTGCCGCCGGATGCGGCGCCACCCCCTGGCCGTCGTGGATGTCCATCGAATCGTCATCCCGGGTCGGCCGTCCTTTTCAAACACGAGGCATGACGGTTCGATGCCGGCGGGGTGCCAGACTTCCGGGACCGAAAGCCGGACGCCGTTCCACCCCACGCGCTTCCATCCATCCTGCGCCGTCATATCCCCCATGCCGACACCTTGCTCCGCCGGGGTCACTTGGGCAGGAGCTGATCCCAGTCCAGGGATTTCCGACCCTTCCCCGCCCGGGACCTGCCCTTGGACATGCGCTCCCGATGTGCCCGAATCTCTGCGGCCATCTGGGTGGAGAGGGTCAATTTGACGGAATTACCGATCTTCTCGTCCTCATCCTGGCGGTTGTGCTGAAGGATCAGGCTGATCTTGTTGCCGTCCCGGTCCTGGAAATACCACTTCCAGGCAACCACGACGTGGAACGGGTCTCCCTTCCATTCGTTCGGCGGTCCAAACCGATCCCTGTACCGCGCCAGGAGCGCGTTGTAGAATTTTTCAGATCCGTCTGCGTACTTGAGCTTGACGCGGACGATCCGGTTCGGGAATGCGCAGTTGCCGTAGTTGATGCTGCCGCTTTCAAACCCCTCCGGCGGGGCGACGTCGACCTCCATCAGGCAGCCGGTATGAAACACCTTGACGGCGGTACTCCGATCCAGGCGGTCCGCATACCCGTCGAGGGAATCCCCGAGGACGAAGCCGCCCAGGGTGTGGGGCGCATCCACCGCCCCCGCCGAAACAGCGCCGGCGAATAACGCGGCGATCCCGATAATGACGATTCTGATCATGGCTGCTCCTTGCTCCCCTCTGCGTGTGTTGTCAGGACCTAATCATAAGCATTCCCGGACGCGGTTTCAAAAAAAGCCGGCCATGGGCCGCGCAGCACTAACGCGAAAGCGCATCGATGCGGTAGAGCTCGTCCAGTGAAGACGCGCCGTCGATATGCCGCATGAGGAGACTCATATGGGATTTCATCCGGGCCATCCGCATCTGGACCAGCCGCTCGACAATCTGGAAGCCTTTCTCCGGATACCGCACCAGGATCTTTCGAAAGCTTCGACGGTCCACAATCAGCAGCTCGGCGGGGCTTGCAGCCTGGGCCGAAAGGGGCCACTCATATTCGGCAAGCAGGGCCATATAGCCGAAAAAGCCGCCCGGGTCGAGCACCTGAAGGTCGACCTGATGCCCTTCCGGATCCGCCATCCACAGCCGGACCGTTCCCGAAAGAATTAAAAACGCCTCCCGCGCCGGCGACCCCTGACGAAAGACGAGTTCATCGCTCCGGTACGCCTGCCGCCGGGCGGTATAGGCATAGAGCTTGATCATCTCCAGGGGAATGTCGCGGAAGATGGGAATCCGCCTCAGGGCTTCGAGGTTTTCGACCAGCTCGGACCTGCCAGCCGCGCTGTCCGACTCATCCCTGTCCGTGATAAAGCTCATAGAAAGCTCCTCCTTTTTTCATCAGTTCCTCGAACCGGCCCGACTCCACCAGAGCGCCCTCCCGCATCACCAGGATCCGGTCGTATGCCGGCGTCAGGTCGAGGCGGTGGAGCACCGCGATCACGGTGGCCCTGCCGCGGATCTCCTCCTCCAGGTAGCGCTGGATCTTCGCCTGGGACGTATTGTCGAGGCTCGCCGTCGCTTCATCGAGGATGAGCACCGGCGGCACCTTCAGAAAGGCCCGGGCGATGGCGATCTTCTGGCGCTGCCCCCCGGACAGGCGGTCCCCCTTGCTCCCGACCTGAAAATCGAGGCCCAGGTCCATGACATCGTCGAGAAGCCCGGTCGCAGCGAGGTGTTCGACCACCATCCTGCGCAGGGCCGACGTCTCCGCCGCATCCTCGGCGCGGGGGGTTCCAAAGACGATATTTTCCAGGACGGTCCGGGAGAAAAGATATTCCGTGGGGCAGTAGATGACGTGGACGGGGCTCTGGAGCTGCCCCGGCGGCCCCGGATCCTCGCCCCGTATAAATCGTTCGGTGGCCTTCCGGCAATAGGCGATGTCCAAACCGGCAATATCCTGGATGAAGCGCCCGCGGGCCGCCAGGATCTTCTCTTCGAAATGCCGGGAAACCGCCGTCATCTTGTGCCGGGCCGGGATGTAGCCCAGGGCGAGGCGCAGCAGCAGGCCATGGTCGACCGGATCCGACGGCTGGCCGCCGGCGGCCTCCAGGCGGGATACCAGATCCCGGTAGCGGTCAAACTGGTCGGGCGCGATGGGGCTGCTGCCAAAGAAAAAGGCGTCATCCTCGAGGTCCTGCAGAAGATGGACGGTCTCCCGGGCCAGGTCCCAGCCGAGCCGGATCATGGACGCCTCCAGGTCAGTGTCGCGCAGGAGCTGGATAAATGCCTGGTTTTCCGTGATTCTCTCCAGTTTGAAGGCATCGGATCGCGCATCCCCGAAAAGGATGTTGCGGTATAGGGTCATATGCCGGAGAAAGCGGTTGACATCATAGAACTCCACCGCATCGGACGGGTCCGCCAGGATCCGGCGATGAATGACGCGCCGCATTTCGAACAGCCGCTTCATCAGGTGCGGGTGCTCCGATCCGGAGATCACCGTGTTGAGCCCCCAGCGGACGATGTCGTCTTCGAGCCCGACCCTGCGGACCATCTCCAGCAGCCGCTCCCGCTCCGGGGGGGCCGCCCGTTCGGAGGGACCGCACAGCGCAGCGGAATGGAAGCCGTAAAGGAGATTCTCCCGGACGCTCCCATGGAAGACGAACGGATGCTGTGCCACGAACCCGATATTCCGACCGATGTCGCTCTTGGAGAGCGCCGAAATTTCGTGGCCGTCGATGAGGATCCGCCCCTGCTGACGGCGATAGAGCTGGCCGACCAGCATGGCCAGCGTGCTCTTGCCGCTGCCCGAAAAGCCGACCAGGGCCGCCTGCTCCCCGGGAGAGAGCGTAAAACTGATCTCCTTCAGCAGGTCCATCTGCCCCTCGATGCGGTAGCCGAGATGGTCCACCTCGATCCGACCCTCCAGGTCGTACACCCCGCGGCCTTCGGGGCAGACTGAAAACTCCGGGGCCGCGTCAAACCGCTCCATGACCCGACGATACCGGACCCGGGCATCCTGGAGGCCCTGGTAGTACTCGATCAGCTCCTTCCAGGGGTCGTATACCTTCTCGTAGGCCGAGAGAAACGCCACCAGTGCCCCCAGAGAAAACTTCCCGTGAATGGCCAGATATCCCCCCAGGAGAAACAGGATGAAGGGGCCGAAATTCTGAAAGAGGTTGTTGGTGAACTTGATGCCGAATTTGAGCACCGAAAGGCGGTTCACCAGCTGGAAAAGGCGCCGGAAATGCGCCGCGGCCTTTTCCCCCTCGAGGCGGTAGCCGGCGTTCCCCTGGATCTCATGGATGCCGGAGACGGCCTCGCCGATGGTGTCGGCGGCGGACCGGACGACATCGATCCGCCGCGTGTTGACCCGGTTGTACCGCCGCTGAAGCATGGGAACGACCACCAGCTCGACGGGATAAAGCGCGATGCTGATCACCCCCAGGAGCGGATCGAGCCAGATCATGTATCCCGCGAAGGCCGCCAGGGTGAGAAGACCGGTGATGGGGACGGCCAGGGCCCCGCCGATAAAATGCCCGACGGCGCCGAGTTCGCCGGTCATCGCCGTGATCACCGTACCGGGGGGCGTCCGCCGGAAGAATCCGAGGGGCAGGCGAAGCATGTGGGCATAGAGATCGTTCCGGATCTCCAGGACGATCTTCTGGCCCAGGTATTTCTGGAGCACATTGGCGGCATACTTGAGCATGCCGGCCAGCAGGACGGCGCCCAGGTAGAGGCCGCAGTAGAGCAGCAGCTGGTCGGTCTTTTTGAGATGAATGGCAATATTGACAATCCGCTTCTGCATTTCCAGGGGAAAGATCCGGAAAAAGAGGCCGGCCGTGATCAGCAGCAGCAGGCATCCCTGCAGCAGGCGATGGCGGTGAAGGATCCAGTAAAAGAGGGGCTTTTGGGTGACCATTGGCGATTCTCCCCGGGGATGCGGATGGGTTGGCGGCAGAATTAATGAGAAAAATATAATAAATCTGACGCCAGGTCAATTCGCTTTTTCGCGGCACGGCCTCCGGATGATGGATGCTTTGGCCGTTGATTTTCGCCGGATAAATGATTAGCTTGGCCAATTCGAAACCTGCGTGCCGCAGTAAGGCACTCACCCCCCGTTCGGGGATGTCTCAGAGCCTGACAGAGAAATATACGAGAAGTCTCCAGCAGGCTCTCAGCAAAGGGAAACCAGTAATGACGCAGAAGGACTATTATCGGACGCTTGGCGTCGACACCGACGCGACGGAAAAACAGATCAAGGACGGGTATCGAAAGCTGGCCTTTCAGTACCACCCCGACCGCAACAAGGACAACCCGGATGCGGCGGAGCAGATGAAGCGCGTCAACGAGGCCTACGCCGTCCTCTCCGACCGCGCCAAAAAAGAGGCCTATGACGATCTTCGCCGCCATTACGGCGCCGGCGCCTACCGCCAGTTCCGTCAGAGCTACTCCGAGCAGGACATATTCCACGGCTCCGACGTCAACCAGATCTTCGAGGAGATGGCACGATCCTTCGGCCTCCGTGGGGTGGACGCCATCTTCAAGGATTTCTACGGACAGGGCTACCAGACCTTTCGATTCAAGCGCGGAGGGGTTCGCGGCGGCGGCGTCTTCTTTTTCGGCGGCCCCGGCGCATGCCGCAGGCAGGGGCATCGCAGGCAGGGCAATCGGCGGCCGGGCGTCCTCGACAGCATCGCGCGGCAGCTGCTGGAGAAGAGCCATGCCGGAAAAGGGTTCCAGAAGGGGGCCGATGTCGAGGAGACGATCCACCTCTCCCCGGAAACCGCCCGCAGCGGCGGCCCCTACGCCTACGAACACAAGCGGCAGGGCAAAAAGCTGGTGGTCCAGATCCCGCCGGGCATCCGTGACGGCCAGCGGATCCGCCTGAGCGGAATGGGACGCCCGTCCAACATCGGCAATCCGCCGGGGGACCTCTACCTCAAGATAAAAATCCGCCGCCCGCTGCTGGAAAAGGTCAAGGGCTTTTTCTCGAAAATCGGGGGCTGAGGCGCCTTTCGGCCGGACCGCGAAGGACCGGCGCTGCCCTATGGCGCCGTCGCCTCCCCGCCGTCCGGTGCCAGGTCCTCCCCCGCCAGCATCTCCGAGAGGGCCGCGGCAATGGCTGCGCCCTCGGGTTCGGCTTCGCAGAGGCGGAGGACGCGAATCAGATTCCGGCACCGGCCTGCGGCATGCCGAAGGTCCCGTGCGAAGCGGTCCCTTTCCGCCCCCGCGGAAAGCCGCTGGAGCAGATGGAGCGCCTGTAGATTCCAGGGGTCCGACTCCAGATGGCGGCGGGCGCGCGCCGCGAGATCCGCCGTTCGATCAGAAAATTCCGCCAGCCGCCGGTCCAACGCCGCCGGGTCAAACGGCTGCCCCTCCCCGGCAAGCCACTCCAGGAAAAATGCGTCGACCGAGGCTCTCTTTCCGTCCTCCCGGGGCCCTGCTCCGAATTCGAAGACCAGGTCCGGGCGACACCGGTCACAGGCACCGCAGCGCCATTGTCCGCCGATCGCCCCCGCCGTCCTCAGCAGATCGGCATAGCGGCATCCGTTCGACCGCAGGAAACACTTGAGATTCCAGAGCCGATGGTACTTCATTTCCTTCAGGCCCTGGGGGATGTGCGCGATCATCGGCGGCAGGTAGACCGCCAGATGATGGAAAAGGCGGTGGTGGCGCTCATAGTTCACAAAGGGGGAGGCGGCATGCGCGGCCGCGAGCCATGCGGCCAGCCTCGGGAGGGCCCCATCCATCGCCCCGGGGTCATCGGCCTCATCACCCGCCAGGGGCGCAGCTGCAACATCACCGCCATCGCGGTCGGCCGAAATCACCGGGTGGAAGATGCCGTGCCGGCGCAGATATCGCAGCACGCGAAGGGCCGC
>CAJXSB010000225.1 GCA_913060435.1 uncultured Desulfococcus sp. | reverse complement strand
CGGCATCAGCCTGCTGGTCGATCCGCTGTCGGCCTTTTTCATCCTGACCAATGCCGCGGTCACGGCGGCCGTCATCCTCTGCTGCTGGAGCGACAGGCAGCCGCCCTTTTTCCACGCCCCGATCCTGATGCTCCACGGGAGCGTCAACGCCGCCTTTGTCTGCTCGGATTTCATAAGCCTCTACGTGGCGCTGGAGGTGCTGACCATCGCGGCCTTTCTCCTGATCGCCCTTCCCAGGAGCGACCGCGCCATATGGGTCGGGCTGCGGTATCTCTTTGTCAGCAATGTTGCCATGCTCTTCTACCTGGTCGGGGCCGTGCTGGTCTACCAGGCCCATCACGCCTTCGATTTCGAAGGCCTCCGCGCCGCCCCGCCGGAGGCCGTGGCCCTCATCTTCCTGGGGCTGACGGTCAAGGGCGGTGTTTTCCTGTCAGGGCTGTGGCTTCCCCAGACCCATGCCGAAGCGGCGTCGCCCGTATCCGCGCTTCTTTCGGGCATCGTGGTGAAGGCGGCGGTCCTGGCGCTGCTGCGCTGCGCCCTGATGCTGGCGGAATTCGACGCCATCGTCCGGGCCTTCGGCGTCGCTGCGGCCCTGCTGGGCGCGGTCTATGCCGTTTTCGAAAAGGATGCCAAGCGCCTGCTGGCGTTCAGCACGCTTTCGCAGCTCGGCTTCATCCTCGCCGCACCGGAAGTGGGCGGCTTCTACGCCCTGACCCACGGGCTGGTCAAGTCCGCTCTCTTTCTCATTGCAGGGAAACTGCCCGAGCGCGACCTGGAAGCGCTCCGGCGCCGCCCCCTCCATACGCCCCTCTGGATCGCCCTGGCGGCCGTCAGCTTCTCGATATCGGGGTTTCCACTCCTCTCCGGCTTCGGGGCCAAGATACTGACCATGAAAAACCTGCTCCCGTGGCAGGTGGCCGGCATGAACCTTGCCGCGCTGGGCACCGCCGCTGCATACGCCAAGTTCATCTTCCTGCCCCACCAGCGCTGCCGGCCGGAGCGAAAGCCGCGCCTCACCCCAGGTTTCTGGGCGGCCACGGCCCTCCTCATCGGGGGGCTTTTCGCCGCCAATGCCGTCTACTACCGGGCATACACGCTGGAGAACGTCGTCAAGCCGCTCGCCACCATCGCCGCCGGATGGCTCGTCCATGCGTTGATTCTCCGGCGGATATCCCTCCGCCTGCCGCGGGCGCCGGAGCGCTTCGAGCACTTGATCGGCGTCATGAGTCTGAGCTTGATCCTGCTCTATTGGATGGCGTGGGCATGACCGGGCATTTCATCCTTCGAATGGGCATCTGGCTTCTGCTCACGGCCAATCTCAGCCCGGCCAATATCGCCATCGGCATCGTTGCGTCACTGCTGCTCCCACGGCATGCCGGGACCCGGGCAGGCATGACGGCGATGCTGCAGGCCCTTGGCAGGGCGATCGCCGCCGTTCCCAGGGCCTATCTGGAGGCCGTGGTGCTGCTGATCCTTCCCCACCCCCGGGAAGAGGTGATCCAGGAGCGTCTCCGGCCGGGGCGTTCGCCCGGGCTCGTCTTCCTCGACATCTTCCGGATCACCTTTACCCCCAAAACGCTCGTCGCAAAATATCGGGAAGGCCGATGCTTCGACATCCATCGAATCTGCCGGAGGAAAAAGCAATGTTCCTGAAGATGACGCTGGCGGCCATGATGCTGGCCCTTGCCGTCCCCCTCTATACGGCATGGAAGGACGATGACATCTGGCAGACGATGCTGTCGTTTTCGAGCCTCGCCACGAAAACGGCGGTGATGATTCTGGTCGTCTCCGTGCTTCGGGACGACTGGATGATCGGCATGGTCGGGGTGATCATTCTTTGCGTGGGAAACGCCGGGCTCATGCTGCTGGCATATATCCTCAACCGGATCAATTCACCATGATCGACATGCTCAGCAACACCCTTATCGGCATCGGCCTGATCTTCTGGTTTCGGGGAACGGCCGCCATGCTCCGGAAGCGCTCGGTGCTCTACAAGCTGCATTACCTGTCGATGGCGGACACCCTCGGATCGATTACCATGATCGCCGGTCTCCTCCTCAAGATTCCGAGGGAATGGCCGCTGCTCGTCCTGGCCGCCGTCTGCCTGGCGATATGGAGCACCATGCTGGGATATGTCATCGCCCATTGCGCGGGAGGCCCTGGAAACTCGGGGAGGAAGCCGTGACGGACAGCTACGTCTACATGATCGCCGCCCTGGTGCCGATATCGGCGCTCATGCTGGTCACCCAGGCCAACCCATACCGCGCCATCGTCATCCGCGGCATGCTGGGTGCCGTCGCGGCGCTGCTCTACACGGTGCTGGGCGCCGCCGACGTCGCCTTGACCGAGGCGCTGGTGGGAACACTGCTGGTGGTCCTCCTCTATGCCGTTGCCGTCCGATCATCCCTGGTCTTCCGGCTGGGGGTATGCCGGAGAGGCGACACCGACGGCGGCACGCCCGATTCGAAGCGGTACCGGGAAATCGTGGCGGCCCTGCAGTCCTCATTTGGCCGGCACCATATGCGGGTGGCCGTCGTCGCCTGCCCGAATGAAAAAAAGCTGCGTCAGGCCCTTTCCCAAAAAACGGTGCATGCGGTCCTGGTCCGGGCGGCGCCTGGCGCCGCCGACGGCGAAACCCCGCCCCGCCCCGCTTACCAGATGACGTTCCGACTCCGGCGGTTGTACGAGATTGCGCGAAGCGGGGTCGCATCGGACGATGTAGGCCTGACCTGCATCGATCCGGCAAATGCCGAAGAGGATCACCCATGAAATGGATCTATATCGCGGCGTGCGCCGCCTTCTTTGTCAAGATGCTCGTCCCGTTCGAGCCGGCGCCCGAACTGCCGTTTTCCATCGTCGATGCCATTGTGCAGGACAGTGGGGTGCCGAATGCGGTGGCCGGCATCCTCTTTCGCAATCGGCTCTACGATACGATCCTGGAGGTCGTGGTCTTTACCATCGCCGTCGGCGGCGCCCACTTTCTGCTGGAAAACGAGCATCCCGCCGCAACGATCCGGCCGATTACCGACCCGCCGGCCATCATCATGGCCCGGCTGGGGTCCACCATTGCGGCGCTGGTGGGCATTGAACTGGCCCTTCGCGGCCACCTCAGCCCGGGCGGCGGCTTCGCGGCCGGGGTGGCCGGCGGCACAGCCATCGGCCTGGCGGCAATGACGTCGCCCCCCGAAAGGATGGCGGCGGCCTATGAACGGTGGCGGGCGGCGTTCTGGGAAAAGGTTTCGGTGGGGATCTTCCTCCTGCTGGCCGTCATGACGCTGGCCGGGGCGGAGCTGCCCCGCGGGGATTTCGGCACCCTGATCAGCGGCGGCATCCTTCCCGTTCTCAATGTGCTGGTGGCCGTCAAGGTCGCCCTGGGGTCATGGGCCATCGTCCTGACCTTCATCCGCCACCGGGGCCTCCTATGAGAACACGGCGTCAGCGCCGGCCGCTTCGGGGGCGGTCCTCTTTGGCGTAGGCTTCACCCCGCTTCATCAGGAAATAGCCGACGGTCAGGGCAAGGATGATGGCGGCGATCCCGATCAGGCTCTGGCTGTCGAGCTCCTTTAAATCAAGGATGATCACCTTCCGGGATATCGCGATGATCGCCACCGAGAGGACAACCTCGTAATGGGGCTGCCCCTGGGTGAGATAGGTCTTCATGATGGTTTCGAGGAGTTCGATGCCGATCACCACAAGCATGAACAGACCGAAAATATCGAGCAGCTGATCGATGCTGAGAAGGAACAGCGGCGGCGTCAGGATATCCTCGAGGATCAGCCAGCCGAGGTCGATGGTGGCCAGCCCCAGGACGAGCGCCATCATCACCATGAGCGCCTGGATCATGAACCGCTCGTAACGCTTCAACAAATCGAACAAATCGAACATGGATCGGTCTCTCCATTCGTGGATCGGTGATGTGGCCGCTTCTGCACTGGCCTGTTGGTCAACGCCGCCTTAGTACGTGTAAAAAAGGTCCTGAAGATTCGCCAGGCTCCTTTTCTTTACCAGGGCCAGCATCAGCAGGATGCGGGCCTTGGCCGGATTGAGCTCGTCTGCAGCGATGAAGCCCAGACGATCGTCATCCAACTCGATATTCCGACTTACCGTGCCGGTGGCGACATGCGAGCTCCGGACGATGACGATCCCCTGCGCGGCCATCCTGGCCGCGGTGTCGATGGTGGCGGCGTTCATGTTGCCGTTGCCGTGGCCCGCGATAACGATCCCCTTGGCGCCCCTTTCCACCGAGCATTCGATCAGGTCCGCAGGCATATCGGCGCAGGCATGGAGAATATCCACCCGGGGCAGTTGTGTCAAGCCGTCGACGGAGAACTCGCTCTGGTAGGTGTGCTTGCGGAAGGGCCTCCGGAAATAGGCGACATTGCCGTAGAAGACCGTCCCGATCAGGCCGTTCACCGGCGAAAGGAAGGTCTCCACCGAGGTCGTGTTGGTCTTCGTAAGGGAGTGGGCCCCGTGGATGCGGTCGTTCATCACCACCATCACCCCCCGCCGGTCGGCCGCCGGGTCGGCAGCCACCGAAACGGCATTGTAGAGGTTGAGCGGCCCGTCGGCGCTGATGGCGGTATAAGGCCGCATGGCCCCGGTCATGACCACCGGCCGCCGGCTCTTCACGGTCAGGTTGAGAAAGTGGGCGGTCTCCTCCATGGTGTCCGTGCCGTGGGTGACGACGATGCCGTCGGCTGCATCGGCGGCGAACAGCTCGTTGATCCGCTGGGCCAGCCGGATCATGATCGCAAAGGACATGTCCTGGGAGCCGACGTTGGCGATCTGCTCTCCATGCACATCGGCCAGCGCCCGGATTCCCGGCACCGCGTCGATCATGGCGTCAATCCCCATCTTCCCGGAGGTATACCCGGCCTGGGTGCCGGATTCGGCAGCACCGGCGATGGTGCCGCCGGTCGCCAGGACGGCCACCCGGCGCAGGGGGTTCCGGCCCTGGGACGGACGCTTTCCTTCGTTTTCCATCATCACCTTCCTTTTCTGCATCTGCCCCCTCCCTGGAGAATCGGGGTCCATGTTTATTCCGCCTCGGCCTCGAGCTCTCCTTCGATCATCCGGTTCACGATCACCGCGCAGGAGGCATCCCCCAGGACGTTGGTGGAGGTCCGCATCATGTCAAACAGCCGGTCGACGCCGAAAATGAGCGGCAGGCCCGCCAGGGGTATCTTGGCGGCCACCAGGACGGCGACCACCAGGAGCGCCGGCCCCGGTACGCCGGCGGTGCCGATGGCCCCCAGGACGGAGGTCAGCACGATGGCGACATACTGGGGCATCCCCAGCTCGATGCCGAACATCTGGGCAAAAAAGACCGCCGTCAATGCGTAGAGCATGGCATTGCCGTTCATGTTGATGGTCGCCCCCAGGGGCAGCACGAACGAAGTCACCTCCGGTCGCACCCCCAGCTCCTCGCACTCCTGCTTATTGACCGGCAGGGTCGCCATGGACGATGCGCTGGCAAAGGCCAGGATCTGGGTCTCCCGCATGCCGCCCAGGAACCGGAGGGGATTCATCCGCCCCAGGACCGACGCCAGCATCGGGATCATCCCGAAGTGGATCAGGGCCAGCGTTCCGGAGAAGACGGCCAGCAGCTTGAGCACCAGCTGCATGATGTCCATGCCGAACAGCGCGATGGAGTTGACCATGAGGCCGAAGACGCCGATGGGGGCGACCACGAGGATCTTCTGGATCATCCATATCATCCCCTGGTTGACGGTGTCGAGGACATCGAGCACGGGCCGCTGCCGCTCCTTGGGCATGACCGACAGGGCGATGCCGAAAAAGAGGGCGAAAAAGAGGATCTGGAGAATATTTCCCGAAACGAGGGACGCGAAGGGATTCTCGGGGATGACGCCCATGATGGTCTCCCAGAAGCCCGCGATCTCGGCGTTTTCCGCGTATGCGGCGGCGTCCGCCATCAGGGATTCCGGGATCTTCACCCCCATGCCCGGCTTGAAGATGCTGCCGGCCAGGAGCCCCAGCACCACCGAGACCGAAGAGGTCCCCATGTAGTAGAAAATGGTAAAAAGTCCCACCTTTCCGGCCGATTTGGTCTCCCCCAGCGCAGCGGCGCCGGAGATGATGCTGAAGAAGATCAGGGGAATGATGACCATTTTGATCAGCAGGATAAAGACATCTCCCAGGGGGGCGAAAATGACGCCCCGCTCGCCCAGGAAAAACCCTGCCACGATGCCTGCGACCATTGCGATCATGATCTGGGTGCTGCCGCTGATTTTTTTCATTGGGTACACTCCTGTAAGGGATTGGAATGGCGGGAGGCGCTCTCGGGCATATGGGAACTCCTTCCAGGATCGGATGGCGGTCCGGCCGTCAGCACGACACGCAGGAAAGGGCCAGCCCGCCCTGGGACGTCTCCTTGTACCGGGTGCACATGTCCTCGCCGGTCTCGCGCATGGCCTCCACGACCTCGTCAAAGGTCACCTTCTGCCGCGCCGGGTCGCCGGCCGCCGACAGGATGTAGGCATTGACCGCCGTGACCGCCCCGACGGCGTTGCGCTCGATGCACGGGATCTGGACGTACCCCAGCACCGGATCGCAGGTCATCCCCAGGTGGTGCTCAAGGGCGATCTCCGCCGCGTTCTCCACCTGGCGCATGGGCAGGCCCTCGGCGCAGGAAACAAATGCGGCGGCCATGGCGGAGGCCACGCCGACCTCGCCCTGGCACCCCACCTCCGCGCCGGAGATGCTGGCGTTGTGCTTGGCGATGAAGGCGATGGCTGCGGCGGCCAGCATGCCGTCGCGCAACTGCTCATCGGTAACATCGAAATGATGTTTCAGGAGATAGATCACGCCGGGGAGGACACCGGCAGCGCCGGAGGTGGGCGCCGTGACGACCTTCCGCCCGGCGGCGTTTTCCTCCGAGGCGGCCTGGGCGTAGGCGTTCAGACGCGCCAGGAAGCGCCCGGTCTCCTGCTTGAGCTTGGCGGAATTGTTCTTGAGGACCTGGGCTTTCCGCATCAGGCCGATGGGCCCGGGGAGCATCCCGTCGGACTGGAGGCCTGTCTCAACAGCGCGGCACATGGTCGCGATCAATTCATCGATCCCGACGAAGATCTCCTCCCGGGAAAGCCCGCTGACGGCGGATTCATTGGCAAGCATGACCTCCCTCAGGGAAAGCCCCGTCCGTCGGAGCAGCTTCCTCAGTCCACGCATATTGCTGTAGGGATGGGGCAGCAAGGGCTTCGATGGTTCGGCTTCGCCCTTGCACGTGATGAAGCCCCCGCCGATGGAATAGTATTCCTTCTCCAGGAGCACGTTCCCGTCGCCGGACAGCCGGAAGCGGAGGGTGTTGGGGTGGGGCAGCGAGGGTTCCGCCCCCTCGAAATGGATATTGGCGGGGGTAAAGGGGATTCCGACTTCGCCGAACGGGATCTCGTACACCGCCTCCGGCGACGCCATCAGCGAGAGGAGCTCGTCGCAGTCGCAGGTCTCGGGCGCCCAGCCGAGCAGCCCGCCGAGGACGGCCCGGTGGGTTCCGTGTCCTTCGCCGGTCAGGCTCAGGGAGCCGTACAGCCGGACGTCAATGACGGCGTCGGATAGATCCGTTCC
>CAJXSB010000224.1 GCA_913060435.1 uncultured Desulfococcus sp. | reverse complement strand
TCCGTTTTTGTATGCAGGGGTGGGGCCGGTCCTCGCCGGATGGCTCCTCTACTGGGTCGCCGCTGGTTTTCGGCGGCGGTGAGATTCGGACGGCGGCCGGCATGACCGAAAAAAAAACCACGACAGCGGCCGGGTGCCGGCGCCCGGCGGAATTCTCGGCATGCCAGAGCGCTCCCAAAGGGATTCTCCTCTTTCTCCTTGCCACCGGCTGCATCGTGATGATGAATACCTGCGTCAAGATGTGCAGCCCCGCCCACGGTGCGGTCGAGATGGTTTTCTACCGGGGTGTCGTCGCCCTGGCCATCCTGGTGCCGTATATGGGCCTGACCCGGCCGGCGGCGGTCTTTAAAACCCGGCGGATCCGGAGCCACCTCTACCGGGCCCTGCTCGGGAACATCGGCGTCGGTCTGATCTTCTGGGCCTACGCCCTGCTGCCCATGGCCGATGCCACCGCGCTCCTTTTTGCTGCGCCGTTGTTTGTGACCGCCCTTTCTCCCGTGATCCTCGGCGAGCGCATCGACCGGTACCGTTGGGTTGCCGTGATCGTCGGCTTCTGCGGCATCCTGCTGGTCGCCAGGCCCTCGGCGGGGATTTTCGCCCACCCCGCATCCCTCATCGCCCTGGGCGGCGCCTTTTTCGGAGCGATGGTCGACATGACCCTCCGCAGCCTGGGGCGAACCGAAGACCCCCTGACCACCGTCTTCTATTTCATCCTGATCGGTGTCGTCGTCTCGGGGCCCTATACCCTGCTGTACGGCACCCTGCCCACCAGGGAGCTGATGCCCTGGGTCGCCGGCGTCGGCATCTTTTCGGCCATCCAGCAGGTGGCCAAAACCACGGCGTTCCGGGTGGCCGAGGCATCGCTGCTGGCCCCATGCACCTACAGCGCCATCATCTGGGCCACCCTGACGGGATGGCTCTTCTGGCGCGAGCTGCCGACGATCTCCGTCGTGGCGGGCACGGCGGTGGTGGTGGGCAGCAACCTGGCCATTGCATGGCGGGAGCGCCGCCGCTGAGGATCCGGCCGCGGCTATGCCCCCTGCTCGAGCAGGATCCGCAGCATCCGCCGCAGGGGTTCGGCCGCCCCCCAGAGGAGCTGGTCCCCCACGGAGAAGGCCGTGAGATAGCTCGGCCCCATGTTGAGCTTGCGGAGCCGGCCCACGGGGATGGCGAGGGTCCCGGTGACCGCGGCGGGCGTCAGCTCCTGGAGGGTGGCTTCTTTCTCATTGGGCACCAGCGATACCCAGGGATTGTGTTCGGCGATCATGCCGCCGATCTCGTCGAGGGGGATGTCCCGGGTCATCTTGATGGTGAATGCCTGGCTGTGGCAGCGCATGGCGCCGATGCGAACACACTGCCCGTCGATGGGGATGGGACGGTCCTCGCGCCCGAGAATCTTGTTGGTCTCGGCATATCCCTTCCACTCTTCGCGGGTCTGGCCGTTCTCCATGGCCCGGTCGATCCAAGGAATCAGGCTCGCGGCCAGCGGCGCCCCGAAATTCTCCGTCGGAAATCCGTCCGCGCGGAGGGTCGTGGTGACCTGCCGGTCGAGATCGAGTATCGCCGAGGCGGCATCCGAAAGGAGCGGCGCCGCTTCGGCACCGACGGCCTGCATCTGGGCCACCAGCTCCCGCATGTTCTTGGCGCCGGCGCCCGACGCCGCCTGGTAGGTCATGGAGGTCATCCATTCGATCAGATTCCTCTCGAACAGGCCGCCCAGGGCCATCAGCATCAGGGATACGGTGCAGTTGCCGCCGACAAAGTCCCGGATGCCTGCGGCCAGGGCGTCGTCGATGACCCGGCGGTTGACCGGGTCGAGGATGATGACGCTCTCCCGGGACATCCGGAGGGTCGAGGCGGCATCGATCCAGTATCCCCGCCAACCGCTTTTCCGCAGCTCGGGGTGGCACCTGCCGGTATAGTCGCCGCCCTGGCAGGAGATGATGATGTCCATCTCCGAAAGCCGCTTCATGTCGAAGGCATTTTCCACCAGAGGGACCTCGCGGCCGATCTCCGGCCCCTTCTGTCCGGCCTGGGAGGTGGAGAAAAAGAACGGGTCACACCCGCTGAAATCGTCTTCCGCCTTCATACGGCCCACCAGGACCGAACCGACCATCCCCCGCCATCCGATAATGCCTATGGATTTCATGACTATCTCCCATATTACTTGAAAAAAATGACTGAAAAAACTAAAATGCCCTTGGGCATCTATCCTGAGGGACTACTTTGGTCCAGTCGGCGCCAAAAATCAAGCTTTTAGAAGGAGGCAGGGGGTTTCCATCATGGCAAATTCGATGATCACGCAAACGGGCAGCTATATTCCGACGTCGAAGATACCGAACACCCATTTTTTAGACCACGAATTCTACGGCGCCGACGGGGAGCGGCTGGAAAAGTCGAACGCCGACATCATCCAGAAACTCCAGGACATTACGGGCATCCAGGAACGTCGATATGTGCCGGACGAGTTTACCACCTCGGACATCGCCTTTTTCGCCGCGAAACAGTCGCTGGAAGGCGTCGACGCCGAAGGCCTCGATTATATTATCGTCGCACAGAACCTGGGGGACATTCATCCGGGCAATGTCCGGGTCGACATGGTTCCGACCATCGCCTCCCGGGTCAAGCAGAAGCTCGGAATCCGGAATCCCTACACCGTCGCCTATGACATTCCCTTCGGCTGTCCGGGCTGGCTCCACGGCTTGATCCTGGCAGACTATTACATCAAATCCGGCGATGCCCGGAAAGTGCTGGTGATCGGCGCCGAAACCCTGTCGCGGATTTCGGACCCACACGACATCGACAGCATGATCTTCGCCGACGGCGCCGGTGCGGCCCTGGTCGAGGCCACGGACCAGGATGCGGGCATTCTGGCCCACCTCACGCGGACCGACGCCGTCGACCATGCATATCTGCTGCGGCTCGGCGCCTCCTACCGGCCCGACCATCCCGGACAGGAGCTCTATGTCAAGATGGACGGACACGACATCTATCGCTACGCTGTCCGGACGGTCCCGCAGGTCGTGAAAAAATGCCTCGAAAAAGCGGGGTATGGGCTTGGCGATGTAAAGAAGGTCCTGATCCACCAGGCCAATGAAAAGATGGACCAGGCGATCCTGGCGCGGCTCTTCAAGCTCTGCCGTGTCGAGGAGGTCCCCGACGGCATCATGCCCATGACGATCTCCTGGCTCGGCAACAGCTCCGTGGCGACGCTGCCGACGATGCTGGACCTTCTGCTCCGGGGCGCCCTCGAGGGCCACCGCGTCGGCCCGGGGGATGTCATCGTCTTCGCGTCGGTCGGCGCCGGCATGAACATCAACGCGATGGTCTACCGGATGCCCTAGCCCGCCGGCGGGGATTCCGCGGGCCGCATCCCGGTGTAACGGCGGCCTTCTGCCGTGCTTTGGCCGCCGGGTCCTTTTCCACGAAAATCGCCTTGCCCGAAAAGGGGTCCATGCCTGTATGGTACATGAGGGTCGACCAGGTGGCGGGGGTGGGGGTGAAGATCTGGGTCTGTTCGGGCAGGAGCCGGAGCCGCTTTTCGGCAAAGGTACGCAGTTCGGCCATGTCCGATGCAGTGCACCCGGGGTGCGCGGCCATGAAATAAT
The DNA here is from genome assembly GCA_913060435.1 of uncultured Desulfococcus sp. Lineage (GTDB taxonomy): Bacteria > Desulfobacterota > Desulfobacteria > Desulfobacterales > Desulfococcaceae > Desulfococcus. The sequence continues at coordinate 3,979 of CAJXSB010000224.1, read as the reverse complement.
AGGTCAGGAACAGGTTGCAGGCGTTTTTGCGCTTGAGTCGCTCGAACAACCGGATGAATGCCTCCAGCCTTTCCGGGCCGGGCTTTCCCATCAATTCCAGCACCTCGGGGGCGACGTGCTCCGGCGCGATCTTGAGCTGTCCTGACACGTGGTGCAGCAGGATTTCCTCCAGATACTTCTTTCCGTATTTCCGATCGGTTAGAATCATATCGTAGCGGATGCCGCTGGCAATGAAAACCCGGCGGACGCCCGGCAGCTCCCGAAGCTGTTTGAGGAGCCTGATCTGCCGGTCGTGGCGGACCGGAAGCTTGCGGCAGACCGCCGGAAAGAGGCAGCCCTTGTCGCGGCAGGCCCCTTCACGCTGCTTCCGTCGGCACTCGAACCCGTACATGTTGGCGGTGGGGCCGCCTACGTCCGAGATGATCCCCTTGAACCGGGGATGGGCAGTCAGGGCCGATGCCTCCCGGAGGATGGACGCCTCGCTCCGGGAGATGACATGGCGCCCCTGATGGACCGTGATGGCGCAGAACCGGCACTCGCCAAAGCAGCCGCGGTGGGTGGCCAGGGCGAAGCGGATCGTCTCGAGGGCGCGGACGGGGCCTTCCGGACGGTGAAAGGGGTGCAGATCCCGGGTAAAGGGCAGCTCGTGGATGCGGTCCAGCGCCGAAGGCGGCATGGGAAGGGGCGGCGGGTTCTGGACGAGGAAGCGGGTATCCTGCTGCTGGAGGAGGCGCCGGGCCGTGAACGGGTCGGCATTTTCGTAGAAATGCCGGAACATCCGGGTGAAGGCCTCCCTGTCCCGGCGGACCTCCTTGTGGCCGGGGAGCACGACATCGGGTCCGGGAAATCCGGGGGAGGGCTCGGGGATGCCGCTGTGGGCGTAGCAGAGGCCCCGGATGTCGCGGAAGCCATCGATGCCCGCCCCCTGGTGCAGCGTCGCGGCGACGGCCAGGATCGTCTCCTCTGCCATGCCGTAGACCAGCAGGTCCGCCTTGGCGTCGAAGAGGATCGAGCGCCGAACGGCGTTGGACCAGGCATCGTAGTGGGAGATGCGCCGGAGGCTCGCCTCGATCCCGCCCAGGACAATCGGCGCCGTCGGTTTGAAATGACGCCGGATGAGGTTGGTGTAGATGATGGCTGCCCGGTCCGGGCGCCGGTTGTTGACGCCGCCGGGGGTCAGGTCGTCCTGGCGGCGCCGCTTTCCCGACGCGGTGGTGTTGGCCACCATGGAGTCGAGGCAGCCGGCGCTCACCCCCCAGAAGAGCTCGGGCTCCCCCAGCCGGGTGATGTCCCGGCCGCTGGCGGTGTCGGGCTGGGCAATGACCCCCACCCGGTAGCCGGCGTCGAGGAGAACCCGGGCGATGACCGCCGTGCCGATGAACGGGGAGTCGATGTAGGCATCCCCGGTCACCAGGATGACGTCGAGCCGGTCCCAACCCAGGCGCTGGGCTTCGTTCCGTGTTGCGGGCGGATATGTCGGCGAAAGGGTCGAAGGTGCCATGTCGTTGTCCGGTGCGTGTTCAGGATCCTCTGAAAACATGCGCCCGGCAGCCCGTCGAATCAAGAAAAAAACCGCCGGCGGCCTGCATGGATTGCGACCCCGGCGGCAATCATCCAGGGATCAGCGCGCCTGGCGGGCGCGGCTGCCGGCGCCCTGTCCCGCGGCATGGGCGGCGGCCCTGCCCCTGCCGCCATGGTAACGGCCCTGGGGTGCGGTTCGTGCGGGCATGCCCGGCTGCCTGCTGGAGGTGCGCCGGGATCCGGCCGGCTGCCGGCGCGGCCGTCCCTTGCTACGGGTGCCGGCCGGTGCAGGGACAGCGTAGTCGAATTCGGCCAGGGTGCGGCGCTCGATGGGGGCGCCGAGGGTCCGGGTGATGGCCCGGACGATGGGGGCGTCGTCGACGGTGGTCAGGGTAAAAGCGTCCCCCGTGCACTCCGCCCGGCCGGTTCGCCCGATGCGGTGGATGTAGGCGTCGGGGATGTCCGGGATGTCGTAGTTGATGACATGGGAGACCCCGGAGACATCGATGCCCCGCGCGGCGATGTCGGTGGCCACCAGGATCTGAAACTTGCCGGACCGAAAGCCGTCGAGGGCGGCCTGGCGGCGTGTCTGGGAGAGGTTCCCCTGGAGGGAAGCGGACCGGTATCCGGCCTTGAGGAGCTTGTCCCCCAGCTGCCGGGCGCGGTGCTTGGTGCGGGTGAAGACCAGGACCGACCCGGTGTCGGTTTCACGGAGCAGCGCCATGAGGAGCGAGGTCTTCAGGTGCTGGGCCACCGGGTAGAGGGCGTGGCTCACGGTTTCCGCCGGAGCGGCAGTGCCGATCTGGACGGTCGCCGGCTGGTCGAGCACCTCGCCGGCCAGGGTTCGGATCTCGTTCGGCATGGTCGCCGAGAAGAGCAGGTTCTGCCGCTGCCGGGGCAGCTTCCCGAGGATCCGCCGGATGTCGGGCAGGAAGCCCATGTCGAACATGTGGTCGGCCTCGTCCAGGACCAGCACCTCCAGGTTGGGGAAGGCCACGGTGCCCCGGTTGAGGTGGTCGAGAAGCCGTCCGGGGCAGGCGACGACGATGTCGACGCCCCGTCGGAGCCGCTGGATCTGGGGGTTGATGTTGACCCCGCCATAGAGGGTGATGCTGGTGAGCCGGGTCTTTCCGCCGAGGATCTCGAAGGACTGGTGAATCTGCTCCGCCAGCTCCCGGGTGGGGGCGAGGACCAGGGCGCGGGGCCGATCGTGGTTGTCGCTTCGGCGGCGCCTGGACGGGTTTTGGCGGCTGCTGGCGGTGGTCAGGCGGTGGAGGATGGGAAGGGCGAAGGCGGCGGTTTTGCCGGTGCCGGTCTGGGCGAGTCCCATGAGGTCGCCGCCGTCCATCACTTTCGGAATGGCCTGGGTCTGAATGGGGGTCGGCCGGGTGTAGCCCGCGGCCGCGACGCCCGCCGCGACGGCGGGGTGCAGATCAAATGCTTGAAACGTCATAGATTCCTTTGGGTTTTCGTTATGGGTGACAAAAGATATTTGGAAAGGACCAAAAAAAATGCCCCGGAAATATTCCGGGGCTCACGAAAGGTCGTTTTCATCCAGAAACATCAATTGCCGCTACCCTATCAGAACTTCGCCTCGGATGTCAAACAAGATGTCAAACAAAATAAAGCACCCCGGCCGCAGGGCATCTTTAGGGAATATATTGCCGGGGGAGAGCCGCGCCGGCGTCTGCATAAAAACGTTTGCCAATAGAGAAGGATCCGGGTAATGCATCTGGAGCGGACCCCTGAACCCCGCCAACAGGCCACCCGACAGAAAGGCTTTTTCATGCCCGGTTCGATCGCCCTGCGCCTCCGGATATTCCTGCCCTTTGCCCTGGGCTACTTTCTCTCCTACCTCTACCGTGCCATCAATGCCGTCCTTGCGCCCAGCCTCGCCGCGGAGATGGGGGTTGGGCCCGCCGAGATGGGGCTGCTCACCGCCGTCTATTTCATCTCCTTCGGAGCGTTCCAGCTGCCGCTGGGCATCCTGCTCGACCGGTTCGGCCCCCGCCGGGTCGAGGCCGCGCTCCTGGTGGCTGCGGCAGCGGGGGCCCTGGTCTTCGCCCGCGCCGGGTCCCTGGCGGCGTTGGTGATCGGCCGCGGGCTCATCGGCTTCGGCGTTTCGGCCTGCCTGATGGCGGCTTTCAAGGCCTTTGTCATCTGGTTTCCCCGGGAGCAGCTGCCCCGCATCAACGGCTTCCAGATGGCCGCGGGCGGGATGGGGGCGCTGGTGGCCACGGCGCCGGTAGAGGCGGCGCTGGCATTCACCGACTGGCGGGGCGTCTTCACGGTGCTTGCCCTTCTGACGGCGGGCGTTTCCGCCGGTATCTTCTGCATCGTGCCCGAACGACCGGAAAGGTCCGAAAGGCCCGAAAGGCCCGAAAAGCCAGATAAGAAGGACCCGCCCGCGCCCGATGCCGGGCCTCGACGGTCCACGGTCCCGATCCCTGGAATGGGG
>CAJXSB010000223.1 GCA_913060435.1 uncultured Desulfococcus sp. | reverse complement strand
CCCGCCAAGGGCGCGGTAGAGGCCGATCCGGTCGATGAGCAGCCGGGTCCGCTGGAGTACGATGTCCCGCTCCAGCCCCTGGTAGGCCAGGATCTGGGTCAGCACGGGAAGGTAGTCCGACAGCCCGCGGCGGTAGCGCTCGACCGCCTGGGCCAGGGCCCGGTCCGCCGTGGTGAGCCGGGTCTCGAGAATGCGGATATGCTCCCGGCGGTGGTGTTCGCTCGAGAGGGCATCCTCCACCTCCTTGACCGCATTATAGACGGTGCTCCGGTAGTTCCAGAGGCTTTCGTCGGCCAGGGCCTGCTGAAGATCCACCTCCGCCCGACGCCTGCCGCCGTCAAAGAGCGGGGCGGTCAGATCGCCGGCCAGCTGCAGGATCCAGTTGTCGAAAAGGCGGTCGAGATCATCCGCGCCATAGACGCCCAAGCCGGTCAGGCGAACGGCGGGCAGCCGGTTGGCCCGGGCGGCGGCCACCCGCCAGTCCGCTGCAGACAGCCGGAGGCCTGCGGCACGGACATCGGGCCGCAGCGCCAGCAGGTCCGCGGGAATTCCCGAGGGCGGAAGGGCGTCGGGAACAGGGATCTCCGACCGCGTGATGCCGATTCCCGCCCCGGGGTACCGCCCCAGGAGGACGGCCAGCTCGTTCATGAGCAGCGCCTCCTCCGCCTGGACCAGGGGAATCTGGGAACGAATCTCCTCGACCACCTGCCGCTGCTGGAGAACATCGAGGGCCCCGACCATGCCCTTCCGGAACCGGAGTTCCACCAGCTCAAGGTAGATCCGGCTGCTCTCCAGCTGGCGCTCCAGGAGACGCTGCTGCATCCGACGGGAGATGATGCCGGCCCACCTTTCGGCCACCCCCGCCGCAACGCTCATGGCCGCGGCGCCCAACTCCTCCCGGGTGGCCTCCGAGGCCAGGCGGGCCGCCTCAGTCGTCGACCGGACCCGGCCCCAGATGTCGAGCTCGTAGCTGCTCACGATCCCCAGATCATATTCCTGCAGGCCGCGCGTCTCCGCACCGGCGTCGGTGGTCGACCGCTGGCGGCTCGCCGCAGCGCCGGCCTCGAGATCCACCTCGGGGTAGCGGGCCGCCCCGGCCTGGACCGCCAGCGCCTGCGCCTGGCGCAGACGCGCCCAGGCCGCCATGATCCCGAAATCCCCCGACAGGGCCTCCTCGACCAGTCGATCGAGCTCCGGGTCTTCAAAATGTTGCCACCAGGGGTCCGGGGGGGTGCCTTCGGGAGGGAAAAGGGAATATGCCGCAGGCATCTCGCCTCCGGGCGAGGGCCTGCCGACAGGGTCAAAGAGCGTGCACGATGTCAGCACGGCAACTGCCGCCGCATACAGCAGCAGGCGTCCTGCAGTGGAGTGCCGGTGATGATTCCATGGTTGCAGCAAGCGATGATCCCTTTCCTGCGGCCGTACCGCAGCGCTGAGGCCGCCCCTTCCTCCCGGCGGCGGCTGCTCCGCCCGCGACAGGCCGACACCATCCCCGCTGGACGGCACCGGTCGCGGATGCCGGAACGCACACAAGATAGGTGCTTTTGGCGGCGTTCTCAAGAACAATTCAGATCTTACCACGGGAAAGCCGTCTACCGACGGGCCGGGGGCAGCGTGCAGGGAGGCAGGTCAGGGGCCGGACAGGCGAAGGCGCCCGCCCGGCAATGGAAGGCTCGGGCCGCCGGGGACCCGGCGGCCCGAGGCAGATTACATGACGCTCGAGAAAAAACCGGCCTTGAGGAACTCGCGGTTGGCACGGGCGATGTTGACGATGGAGATCTCCTTGGGACACTCCGCCTCGCACTCCCGTTCGTTGCTGCAGTTGCCGAAGCCGAGGGCGTCCATCTCCCGGATCATGCTGAGCGCGCGCCTGGCCGCCTCGGGTTTCCCCTGGGGCAGGAGCGCCAGGTGGGAGATCTTGGCGCTGGTGAAAAGCATGGCCGAAGCGTTGGGGCAGGCGGCCACGCAGGCGCCGCAGCCGATGCATTGTGCCGCGTCCATGGCCTTCTCCGCGATCTCCTGGGAGATGGGGATGGCGTTGGCGTCCGGGGCTCCGCCGGCGTTGACCGAGACAAACCCGCCCGCCTGGATAATCCCGTCCATGGCGCTGCGGTCGATCATCAGGTCTTTCAGGACCTTGAAGGCCCGGGCCCGGAACGGCTCGATGACCACCGTGTCCCCGTCTTCAAAATGGCGCATATGGAGCTGGCAGAGGGTGGTGCCCTTCTCGTGACCGTGGGGGTGGCCGTCGACGACGCACCCGCACTGCCCGCAGATGCCTTCCCGGCAGTCGCTGTCAAAGGCGATGGGGTCCTGGCCCGAAAGGGTCAGCTCTTCGTTGACGACATCGAGCATCTCCAGGAACGACATATCCGTTGATATATTGTTGGCTTTGTATTCCTCAAACCGGCCCTTGTCCTTTCGACCGTTCTGACGCCATACCTTCAGCGTGAGATTGATTGCTTTCGATGTCACTTGTAGCTCCTTTGCGTTAGTTTGACATGTTCAAATTCCAGCGGCTCTTTGTGGAGTACAGGATCTTCACCGGGCCCCCGATCTTCCCAGGCGGCGACATAGCAGTAATTCTCGTCGTCGCGAAGGGCCTCGCCCTCTTCGGTCTGAAAGGCTTCATTGAAATGGCCGCCGCAGGATTCCTGACGGTGCCGGGCATCGATGACCATCATTTCGGCGAATTCGAGGAAATCGGCCACCCGGCCGGCCTTCTCGAGGCTCTGGTTGACATTTTCGGTCTCGCCGGGAACCAGCGCGTTTTCCCAGAATTCCGCCCGCAGCTCCTGGATCATGCCCCTGGCCTTCTCGAGGCCGTCGTTGTTCCGCGCCATGCCGCAGTACTCCCACATGATGTGGCCGAGGGCCTTGTGGAAGTCGTCGACGGTCCGCTTGCCGTTGATGGACATGAGCTTGCCCACGCGCTCCTTCACCTGCCCCATGGAATCCTGGAATGCCGGGTGGTCCGTGGTGACCGGCGTCATCGACTCCCCGGCCAGGTAGCCGCCGATGGTGTAGGGAATGACGAAGTAGCCGTCGGCAAGCCCCTGCATCAGGGCGCTGGCGCCCAGCCGGTTGGCGCCGTGGTCGGAGAAGTTGCACTCGCCCGTGGCGAAAAGACCGGGGACGGTCGTCATGAGGTTGTAGTCGACCCAGAGTCCGCCCATGGTGTAATGGACCGCCGGATAGATCATCATGGGCACCTGATAGGGATCCTGTGCCGTAATCTTTTCATACATCTGGAAGAGGTTGCCGTATTTCTTGGCGATGACGTCCTGGCCGTCCCGCTCGATGGCGTCCCGGAAATCAAGGTAGACCGCCAGCCCGGTCTCTCCGACGCCGCGCCCATTGTCGCACTGCTCCTTGGCGTTTCGGGAGGCGACATCCCGCGGGACCAGGTTCCCGAAGCTCGGGTATTTCTCTTCGAGGTAATAGAAACGCTCGGAATCCGGGATCTCGCCGGGCGCGCGCTTGTCGCCCGGATTCTTGGGCACCCACACCCGCCCGTCGTTCCGGAGGCTCTCGCTCATGAGGGTAAGCTTCGACTGATAGTCCCCGTGGACGGGGATGCAGGTGGGGTGGATCTGCGTATAGCAGGGATTTCCGAAGAAGGCGCCCTTGCGGTAGCAGCGGTAGGCCGCATTGACGTTGCAGTTCATGGCGTTGGTGGAGAGGAAGAAGACGTTGCCGTAGCCGCCGGTGGCCATGACCACCGCGTGGGCCGCATATTTCTCGATCTCGCCGTTGACCAGGTTGCGGGTCACGATGCCCCGGGCCTTGCCGTCGACGATCACCAGATCGAGCATCTCCCGGCGGGGGTACATCTTGACCTTGCCGGCCGCGATCTGACGGGAAAGGGATGCATAGGCGCCCAGCAGCAGCTGCTGTCCTGTCTGGCCACGGGCATAAAAGGTTCTCGAAACCTGGGCGCCGCCGAAGGAGCGGTTGGCCAGCTGGCCGCCGTATTCCCGGGCAAAGGGGATGCCCTGGGCCACGCCCTGGTCGATGATGTTTCGGCTGACCTGGGCCAGGCGGTAGACGTTGGCCTCACGGGCCCTGAAGTCGCCGCCCTTGACCGTATCGTAGAAAAGGCGCCAGATCGAGTCCCCGTCGTTCTGGTAGTTCTTGGCGGCGTTGATGCCGCCTTGGGCGGCGATGCTGTGCGCCCTGCGGGGGCTGTCCTGGATGCAGAAATTTTTGACGTTATATCCAAGTTCGGCCAGGGTTGCGGCGGCCGCACCACCGGCAAGGCCGGTGCCGACGACGATGATGTCGTATTTTCTCTTGTTGGCGGGGTTGACGAGTTTGAGTTCGAAACGATGTTTGTCCCATTTGTCCTGTATGGGACCGCTCGGGATCTTTGCATCAAGCTGCATGGACGAAACCTCCTTAGGCAAGAATGGAAACATAGATGGGGATGAAGCCGAAGCCGATGCCGACAAGAATGCTGAAAACGATGCCCACCACCTGAATAATCGGCATGTATTTCGGGTGGTTGGCGCCAATGGTCTGGAAAGCGCTCCAGAAGCCGTGGCTGACGTGGACGGCAACGACGATCATGGCCGCAACATAGATCATCACGTAGATGGGGTTGGCAAAAGCGTTCGCGACGATTTCGAAGATGGTGGTGTGGGTTTTATCCACGAAGTGGAAATTCAGCAGGTGGAAAATGATGAACAGGAGAATGAGGATGCCGGTATAAGGCATGGTCTGGGAGCCGATGGTACGCCCGCCGCCGGTTTTGTTGACGGCATAGCGGACAGGCCGGGCGGCATAGTTCTGGAAGAAGAGATAGATGCCCACGCCGACATGGATAGCGGCGAACGTCAACAGCCCGATCTCGGCCACGGTCAGGAGCGGTCCGAGGGCATGGAGGTGCTCCGCATAGCCGTTGAAAGCGTCCTTTCCGCCGTAGATGGTCAGATTCCCGGCAAGATGACCTGCCAGGAACCCGATGAAGCCCAGTCCGGTGACGGCCATGAAGAGCTTCTTCCCGATGGAAGTCCCTAGAGTGTTTGTAATCCAATTCATCTTTTCCTCCGATGCTAAAAGATTGAAATGTTGTTATATATTAAATCCTCAAACAATTAAGGTTATTAGGTCACAAAGCAAAAAATATTTTCAAGGCATGTAAACAATAGTTACTATTGTTTTAATGCCGGTATGTCAACATAATTTTTCAGCCACCACTCATCCCACTCCGTTTCCATGATCTTTTTTGCCATCAATTGGCCGGTATCGGTCCTCAGGCGCTGCAGCACCGTGGGCAGCCACTTCTGGGGAGGCGCGTGGCCGATGTCCGAAAGGGCCTTGAGGTCGAGGATAAAAGCGATCTGGTCCGCATCGTGGGCCAGCTGGGACTCCCGGGTCCGGCCGGCCCGGAACTCCTCGAGCAGGCCTGCCATATTGGGGCCGAAGGGAAGGTTCTGGACCGTATCCCGCACCGCCTTGTCTTCGTCGGGTGCCACGTAGTTCTTCTGAACGTAATTGAGGTCTCCGGTCCGGGCCTCGGGCAGATCGTGGACCAGGCACATGGAGATCAGCTTCAGGGCATCAACCTCCGGCTCCATCTGCGCCATGGCGTATGCCACAAAGGTGATCATGAAGGAATGCTCGGCCACCGACTCCTCCCCCGCCCCCAGAAAATGGTAGCCGGATCGGGGGATCTCCTTCAGCATTTTTGCCTCGAATAACAAGTTTACGATATTCCTCATTTTTTTCTCCACAATTTCAATTTGTTAATTTTTTATTCGGCACGAATCCGCCGCACGCCGGAACGGCGCAAAGTCAGAGACAACCCTCTATATATATTTCATTTTATCGGAAGCATGCCCCTTCATCCAAACCGCTTGACACCTGAATGCTGTTCATATAGCTTAAAACGTTCCAAAGAAACAGACAATTTCGGGTAACGAACGGAGCCATCCATGTCCAATAGTTTAGATATTCTCCACATTGTTGCGGAAGCCAGCTACATGGTCCAGCTGGTCCTGCTGGTCCTGCTCTTTTTCTCGCTGACATCCTGGACCATCATCCTTATCAAGTACCTTTATATTCGCCGTGCTTTCCGGCAGTCGGAGACCTTTACGAACATTTTCTGGGAAAGCCGGGACCTCTCCCTGGCCTACAAGGAGGCCAAGCTTCTCGACGGCAGCCCCCTGGCGCGGGTGTTCAGCATCGGCTACGGCGAACTCAAGAAGCTCCGCCAGTCCGGCGGGAAATCATCCCTGGCGGAGGGGGATTCCCTCATCGAGAGGTTTTCCGGCATCGACAACGTCAAGCGTGCGCTGCGGCGGGCCATCACCTCGGAGACGACCCGCATGACCCAGATGATTCCCTTCCTGGCCACCGCCGGGAACACCACGCCGTTCATCGGGCTTTTCGGCACCGTGTGGGGCATCATGCAATCCTTCCGGGGGATCGGGCTCAGCGGCACGGCCAGCCTCGCGGTGGTGGCCCCCGGCATCTCCGAGGCCCTCGTGGCGACGGCGGCCGGACTGGCCGTGGCGATTCCTGCGGTCATCGCCTTCAACTATTTCATGCAGCGCGTACGGGTGATGGAGTCGGAACTCCAGAGTTTTGCCGCCGACTTCCTCAACATCATCGAAATCGACATTCTGCCGGCGAAGGGAAGACGATAATGGCCATCGAGAGCAACAGCGACCGACTCCTCTCCGACATCAATGTCACGCCGTTTGTGGATGTGATGCTCGTGCTCCTGATCATCTTCATGGTCTCCGCTCCCATGATGACCCAGGGCGTGGACGTGGCGCTGCCCGAGGCGGTCTCCAAGGCGCTGCCGTCCGACGTGGAGCAGCTGATGGTGACGGTGGACGCCCGGAGCAGGATATACATCAACGACACCGAAGTCCCCCTGGATGCGCTTCAGACCAAGCTGGCCAGAATTCTTGCGGCCAACGGAATGCGTGAGGTCTATTTCCGGGCCGACAAGAACATCGCCTACGGCACGGCCGTCCGCGTCATGTCCGAAATCAAGGGGGCCGGCGTCGAAAAACTCGGGATGGTGACCGAACCCCTGGACAGCGACATCGAGGCGGCCGGGGCGGCCAGGGAATCCGGCGCCGCCCCCCGGAAAGACGGGCGAAAAAACAAGGCGTCATGAACGAGCGCTCTCGAGACCACTGGGCACACCGCAAGAGGGGCGGGGCGGCGCCCTCCACGGTGATTTTCTCTTTTGGCGGCTCGATCCTGGTGCATGCCGCGCTGATCGGCATGCTTTTCATCGGGTTCGACCACACCCCGAAGGTGGCGGCGGTGCCTGCAGCCATCCATGTCACCATGATCTCCGCTTCGGAGCTGCCCAAGCCCGGCCCCCGGTCCGCCGGGCCGAGAAAGACCGCAGCGCCGCCGGCGCCCGAAGTGCCCGAAGCGCCCGAGGCGCCCCTGGTGACGGAAACGGACCTCGCCGCCATGCAGCCCGACACCCCGGCGCCGCCGCCGGCCCCGGAGCCCCCGCCGGAAAAAACACCGGCATTGAAAAAGCCATCCGATCCTCCCGCCCCGATCCCCCCCGCATCCAGGGCGCAGGTGGTGATCGAGAATGCGCCGAAGGCGGAGGGCCCGCCGGGGAAGA
>CAJXSB010000222.1 GCA_913060435.1 uncultured Desulfococcus sp. | reverse complement strand
ATGGGATCCCACTCCCCCGCCCTGCCGAGCGGCCATCCGTTTATCCATGTCCGGGAGGCCTACTGGTCATCGACGACCAGCGTCTACGAAACCCGGTATGCCTGGACCCTCTACAGCCGAGACGGCTACATCGGCGTGGGATTCAAACCCCGGGAGGACTTTCACGCATGGCCGGTCCGGGGCCCGTGAAGCCGCTGTTCCCGGATTGGCCTCGATATGGTGGAGATGTCTGGTCGGGGCCGGCCGGCTCGGCAGCGGCTTGGTGCCCCCGGCGCCCCGATGGCAGGACCAGTAGCCTTGACATTGCATTCGACTGAATATATATTATAGCGTTTGATGGATAAATTTTATGGTTATTACAGGATAAAAATAGCATAATGGCTGAATCAATAATGAAATCATATTTTGCATTGAATGTTTTTGATGTCGTCTGCATCCAGGATTGGTCAACACCAGCCAACACCATCGACCTGCCCTTCAATTCAGTCGAATAATAATCATCACTCCCATAAAATCTTAAATCTTAAGATAAAGAATCGAGGTAATCTTATCCATGTGCGGCATATGCGGCGTATTGAATTACGGATCTGTTGAATCCGACGAAACCTCATGCGACACCGTTGAAAAAATGACCCGTCTCCTGGCGGCCCGCGGCCCGGACGCAAAGGGCCTTTTCATGCAAGGCGGCGCCGCCTTCGGACACCGGCGGCTCAAGATCTTCGACCTGAGCGAAAAATCTCAGCAGCCCCTGATCGACAATAATCTCGGGCTGGCCATCGTATACAACGGCGCCATCTACAATTACCGGGAGCTGCGACGGGAGCTCGAAGGCTTGGGATACGCATTTTTCTCGGACGGTGATACGGAGGTGCTCCTGAAGGCCTATCACGCTTGGGGGTCGGATGCCGTAAAGCGGCTCAACGGGATGTTCGCATTCGCTATCCGGCACCGCGACAGCGGCAAGGTCGTGATCGGACGAGACCGCCTCGGGATCAAGCCACTCTACTACAGCGTCCAGCCGAACCGCGTCAGCTTTGCATCCACCCTGCCGGCGCTGCTGGTGCAGAAGGACTTGGACCGGGAAATCGACCCGGTGGCGCTTCATTACTATATGACCTTCCATTCCGTTGTGCCGGCGCCCCATACCATTATCAAGGGGGTCCGAAAGCTGCCGCCGGGCACCCTCATGACCATCGCTCCGGACGGTGAGATCACGCTTTCCCCCTACTGGGAGCTTCGGTTCGGCCCCCTGGAGGAGGAGCGGTCCTACGATATCGAGGACTGGCGGTCCCGGCTGCGCCGGGAATTGGAAAAGGCTGTGCAGCGGCGCCTGACGGCGGATGTTCCGGTGGGCGTGCTCCTGTCCGGCGGGCTCGACTCGAGCCTGGTCGTGGGGCTTCTGGCCGAAGCGGGTCAGTCGAACCTCAATACCTTCTCGATCGGATTTGAAAGCGCCGGCGGGGAAAGGGGCGACGAATTTCAGTACTCGGACCGGATCGCCGAGCATTTCGGCACCGTCCACCACCGGATCGAAGTGGGGTCCGGTGAGGTGCTCCCGGCCATGGAATCCTGCATTTCCGCCATGAGCGAACCCATGGTCAGCCACGACTGCATCGGCTTTTTCCTCCTGAGCAAAGCCGTCTCGAGGCATGTGAAGGTGGTCCAGAGCGGCCAAGGGGCGGACGAGGTCTTTGCTGGCTACCACTGGTACCCCCCGATGATGAACGCCGACGACCCCGCTGCGCAGTATGGGCGCGTCTTTTTTGACGGCCCCCACACCGCCTTCACCGAGGCCGTGGACCCCCGTTTCCACCGGGAAGACTACAGCCGCGCATTCGTTCGGAAACATTTTGCCGAAGGCGGGGCCGAGTCCCCCGTTGACAAGGCCCTCCGCCTCGATACCACCGTGATGCTCATCGACGACCCGGTCAAACGCGTCGACAACATGACCATGGCATGGGGGCTCGAGGCCCGGGTGCCGTTCCTCGACCACGAACTGGTCGAGTTCGCCGCGCGGATTCCCGCCGAGTACAAGCTTGCCGACGGCGGCAAGGGCATCCTCAAGGCGCTGGGTCGGGAAGTGATCCCCAGCGAGGTCATCGACCGGCCCAAAGGCTATTTTCCGGTGCCGGCCCTCAAATATTTTCGCGGGGAATACCTCGACTTTGTCCGGGAAATCCTGTCTGCGCCCAAGGTCCGTCGCAAAGCCGTCTTCAATCCGGCTTATGTCGACATGGTGCTCACGGACCCGGATGCGCACATCACCCCCCTTCGCGGGGCAAGGCTCTGGCAGATGGCGCTTTTGGGGCATTGGATGACCCTCCACAATATTTAGGGCCCGGCAAACGGCAATGACAACACCATCATCGTTTGCCGCGGTCCTTAACTGCCGGCGGTATGGATGCCGGCGAAAGAAGAGAACAGACTACCATGCGAAAAAATCATGACATCCGCTACCGTCTGGAACGGTCGTCGGTCCTGTCCACGCGAAGCTGGCAGAAGCCGGGCGGCCCCGACTCCGAAAAGATGGCGCCCGACGTGGCCGTGGATATGGGCTGGGGGCGCCTGATCTTCGGGCAGACCTTTGGCAGCACCGAGGACCTGGCCAATGCGATCCGGGCGGAGGAGGACGAGTGCCGGGACATCGCGTTTTACATCCGGGACCCCCACGTGCTGCTCTCGATGGCCCCCACGGAGCTGTTCCTCGACCCGTCCCACGCCTTCCGGATGTGGTCCCACGACTACCGCCCCAACGGCGCCCATATCACGGCGTTCAACATCCGGAGACTGAGCAGCCTCGAGGATGCGGCGGCGGTCAACGACCTCTATGCCGCCCGGGGCATGGTCCGGTGCGATGCCGATTTCATGCTCGACCGCCATGCGACCAAGCTTCGGACCTATTTCGTGGCAGAGACCCCGGCGGACGGCCGGATCATCGGCACCGTGACCGGCGTTGACCACGTGGAGGCCTTCAACGACCCCGAGGGCGGCGCCAGCCTGTGGTGCCTGGCCGTCGATCCCCAGGCCAACGCCCCCGGGGTTGGCGAGGCCCTGGTGCGCCGCCTGCTCGAGCACTATTTCACCCGGGGCCGGGCCTATGTCGACCTCTCGGTGATGCACGACAACGAAGGCGCCATCCGCCTTTACGAAAAGCTGGGGTTCCAGCGTGCCCCGATCTTCTGCATCAAGCGGAAGAACCCCATCAACGAGCCCCTCTACACCCCGCCGGTGCCCGAGGCGGATCTCAACCCCTATGCGCGGCTGATCGTTGACGAGGCAAGGCGGCGCGGCATCGACGTGGAGGTCCTGGATGCGCCGTACGGGTATTTCAAGCTGAGAACCGGCGGCCGGGCCGTCGTCTGCCGGGAGTCCCTCTCGGAGCTGACATCGGCCATCGCCATGAGCCGCTGCGACGACAAGCGGGTCACCCATCGGGTGCTGAGCAAGGCCGGCTTGAAGGTCCCCGCGCAGTACGTCAATGAGAAGCCGCCTGTCGGGGATGGTCGGCGGTGGGTGGTCAAGCCTGCCCGGGGCGAACAGGGCGTGGGCATCAGTGTCGATGTGAGAACGACCGAGGAGATCGACCGCGCCATTGAGGCGGCCCGGATGGAATGCCAGGACTATCTGGTCGAGGAGTATATCGAGGGGGAGGACCTCAGGATCATCGTCATCGACTTTGCCGTGGTCGCCGCCGCCGTGAGGAAGCCGCCCAAGATCACGGGCGACGGCCGGCAAACCATCGCTGCGCTGATCGAAAAATACAACCGGCGGCGGGCGGCCGCCACCGGGGGCGAAAGCCGTGTACCCATGGATGAGGAAACCCTGCGGTGCTTGAAGCTCGAGGGGTACGGCCCCGACACCGTTCTGCCGGCGGACACGACGGCGGCGGTGAGGAAGACCGCCAATCTCCACACCGGCGGCACCATCCACGACGTGACACCGAAGCTCCATCCGGCCCTGGGCGAAGCGGCCGTCGCCGCGGCCGTTGCCATCGACATACCGGTCACCGGCCTCGATTTCATCGTGCCGGACGTCACCGGACCCGACTACCGGATCATCGAAGCCAACGAACGCCCCGGCCTGGCCAACCACGAGCCCCAGCCCACGGCACGGAAATTCATCGACCTGCTCTTTCCCCAGACCATCAGCCAGGGCATTCAGACAGCCCGCAGCAAATAAGGGACCCCACCGCCGGGCAGAGGGCGACGCCAGGTCCAACACCAACCGAGACACCACGGGAAGAAGAAAATGGAACGGATCGACATCGACAAGCAATACCTGTTTCAAACGCTGACATCGCTGCTCAATATCCCCAGTCCCGCCGGATACACCGACCAGATCGTCCATTTCGTGGGTGAGGAGCTGGAGCGGCTTGGCATCCCCTTCATCGTGACCCGCAGGGGCGCCATCCGTGCCACCCTCGGGGGCGAGGGGGACACCTTCCACCGGGCCATCTCCGTCCACCTCGACACCCTGGGGGCCATGGTGTGCGACCTCAAGGACAACGGGCGGCTTTCGCTTTCGCCCATCGGCACCTGGTCGAGCCGGTTTGCCGAGGGGGCGCGGGTCACGATCTTCACCGAAAACGGACCCTTCCGCGGCACGGTCCTGCCGCTCAAGGCTTCCGGGCACACCTACGGCGACGCCGTCGATGAGCAGCCCGTCAGCTGGGACCACATCGAGGTCCGGATCGACCACCGGAGCCACTGCCAGAAGGACCTCATCGACGCCGGTTTCAACGTCGGCGATTTCGTTTCGTTCGACAGCACGCCGGAGATCACGCCCAACGGCTTCCTGAACGCCCGCCACCTGGACGACAAAGCCGGGGTGGCGCTGGTGCTCACGGCCGTCCGGTCCATCCAGCGGTCGGGCATCTCCCTGCCGGTGCCGGCGCACCTGCTCCTGACCATCTCCGAGGAGGTGGGCGTCGGCGCCTCCGCAGTGCTCTGCGGCGATGTGGCCGAGATGGTCGTGGTCGACAACGCCACGGTGGCGCCGGGCCAGTCTTCATGGGAATTCGGGGTGACCATCGGCATGATGGACGGGGCCGGGCCCTTCGACTACCACCTGACCCGAAAGCTGATCGGGCTATGCCGGGAGAACGGCATCGAGTTCAGCCGGGATGTCTTTCGCCACTACCGCAGCGATTCCGCGTCGGCCATCGAGGCCGGCAATGACACCCGGACGGCGCTGGTCGGCTTCGGTGTCGACGGCTCCCACGGCTACGAAAGAACCCATGAATCCTCGCTGATCTCGGTGGCCCGGCTGATCGGTCTCTACCTCCAGAGCCCCCCGACCTTCGCCCGCGACAAGGACGAGGTGTCGACCCTCAACGGCTTCCCCCACCAGCCCAAGCGGGAGATCATCCAGATCGAAACCTGATCCCGACCGCAAGGCGCCGCCCGGTCACTCGGGAGATTCCATCACCGTCCGCCCGGCTGGGGCACGTCCGCTTTTCGGACGCCCTCGCTGCGTGCCTTCTCCAATGCGAAGGCCACGTCTTCGGCGTCGGCGTCGAGCCCCTCCTGCGCGGCGCGGCCCCGCTCCGACAGCACCAGCGTCGTCATCAAGGGGAAATGGTCCGAGCCAAAGGCCGGCAGACGGCGGATGGCTCCAAGCCGGAAATGGGCGCTGTGGAAGAGGTGGTCCAGGGGCCAGCGCATGAACCAGTGGTCGGCGTGAAAGGTGTTGAACATACCGCGCCCCACGCGGGGATCGAGCAGGCCGCTGATCTTGCGAAAGAGCCGGGTGGTTTCGGACCATGCCACATCGTTCAGATCGCCGGTGACGATGACCGGACCCGCGGCTTCGGCCACGCTCCTGGCCACGATGACCAGCTCCGCGTCCCGCTCCCCGGAGGCATCGCTTTCCGGGGGCACCGGCGGCTCCGGGTGAAGGAAATGGACCCGGATGATTCGACCGTCGGCCAGCTGCACGCGGGCGTGCATCGACGGGACGCCGGGGGAGACCAGGTATTCGGTCCGGCTGTCCAAAAGCGGCAGACGGGAATAGACGTGCATCCCGTAAAGGTTGTCGAGGGGGCACTGGATCGTGAAGGGGTAGTCCGGCCGCAGCGCGTCGAGTCTTTCCTGCCACCAGAGGTCCGATTCCAGGGTGACCAGGAGGTCGGGGGCGTTTTCACGCACCAAGCTCAGCAGGACATCCGCGTTGCGATTGGGAGTGAGGACGTTGGCCGTCATGATCCGGATCGAAGCTCCGCTGCCGGCCGCCGGCTTCACCTCCACCGGAAAGAGCCGCGTGTAGGGGAGGATCCACCATCCCTGGTAGACGAGGCATGCCGAACAGATCGAGAGCAGGCCCCATGTCGACGGCCGCGAAAGGTCGAGCAGCGCTGCCTCCAGCGCCGTCAGGACCAGCGAGATCGCGAAGAGCTGCAGCCGCGGAAAATCGAGGCCGCGCACCCACCAGGCGTCATGCCGGGAGAGCGGCAGCAGCGTCAGGGCGGCGAGGGCGGCGGTCGCCGGAAGGAAAAAGGCAAGCATAGGGTTTCCTATCGCGGCATGGATCGTGGGTAATACCGATCATCCGATTCTTATCTGCCAATTGTTCTCTGCCAGTCGTTCTCTGTACATTCCGAAACGGTCCATTCTTCTTTGACATCCCACGAATACTGGAATAATTTTAACATGTCAAACGCGGCGACTTACCGACACAACAATCCCCTTTTGTCACGGCAGAGTTCCCTGCCGCAGGGTGCTGCCGAATTCTGGTTCATCCTCAAGGGCGCCGACGGCGGCCACTTCCGCCGCCAGAGAATCGCTCCACCGGCGGCAGCTTAGCGTGCCGCTTCCAAGCACCCACCCCTGGACACCCCGAATCCCTGAAAAGGAGATGAGCGAGGTGGGCGCCCTCGACGGGCTCGACGTGCCCGATCGGATCACAAGCTACAGCCTGATGGCCCCCGCCTGTTCGACGGCCTTCTATGAGGAGCACTATGCCCCGAGGCTTCGGGAGCCGGCCGGCGGCGGCCGGGATGCGGGGCAACCGGTCCGGCACCGATGCATTCCTGGTGAAATTGCGGTTGCAGCACCCCCCTGGGGCATAGTACACTGCCATTATTTCTTGCCGAGGGCCGTGGGCCGATGGCAGGTGACGACGGCGTCTTTGCCGATTTCATCCACAGGAACACACCATGAAACCGAGACGTAAGATAGCGGCAACCCGGACCCCGGACGGCGGTGAGATGGCGCTGTATCAGCATGATCGGGATTTTTCGATCACCATCAATGGCCGGGAGCTCATGAGCAGCCGCCGGCACGCCTCGGAGCTGGCGCTGGCGCGGCTGGGCTGTGCCCACCTGACGGAGCGCCCGGCCCCGTGCATCCTCATCGGCGGCCTGGGCATGGGCTATACCCTGCGCCAGGCCCTCGACATGGCCGGCCCCGGCGCCCGGGTGGTCGTGGCAGAGCTGCTGGATGCCGTCGTCGAATGGAACCGCAGGCATCTCGGAGAGCTCAACAACCGGCCCCTGGAAGACGGCCGCGTGGTCATCGAGACCGGCGATATCGTCGCGCTGATCTCGCGTTCCAAAGACAGATTCCATGCGATTCTTCTGGACATCGACAACGGCCCGGCGGCGGTCGCCGATTCCGGCAAT
>CAJXSB010000221.1 GCA_913060435.1 uncultured Desulfococcus sp. | reverse complement strand
CGGAAACCTGCCGCCGGCGGAACAGGACAGGGCCATCCGGCCGGCGCCGCAGGGCCGGCGCAAGGTGGTCCTGGCCACGGCCATCGCCGAGACTTCGCTGACCATCGAGGGGATCCGCGTGGTGGTGGACAGCGGCTGGATGCGGGTGCCGCGCTTTTCGCCCGCCACGGGGATGAGCCGGCTCGAGACGGTGCGGGTGTCGAAGGCCTCGGCGGATCAGCGAAGGGGCCGTGCCGGGCGGCTGGCCCCCGGCGTCTGCTGTCGCCTCTGGCACGAGGCGGAACACCAGGGCTTGATGGACCAATCATCTCCGGAGATCCTTGCCGCGGATCTCGCGCCTCTGGCCCTGGAACTGGCGGTCTGGGGCGCAGCCGATCCGGGCGGCATGGCCTGGCTCGATCCCCCGCCCGAGGCCGCGTTTCACGCAGCACGGGAACTGCTGGTCCAGCTGGGGGCCTTAGACCAGGGGAGGCGGGTGACGGCCCACGGCAAGGCCATGGCAAGCCTGGGCCTCCATCCGCGACTGGGCCACATGCTCTTGTCGGCCCGGGGGATGGGCCGGCTGCGCCTGGCCTGCCAGCTGGCCGCCATCCTCGAGGAGCGGGAGATTCTCCATTTTCCGCCTGGAGCCGGGGACGCCGACATCCGGCTCCGGGTCGAGGCGGTCCGGGAGGGGTGGGCGTTTCGCGCTGCAGGGGCTTCGGTCAACACCGGGGCCTGCCGCCGCATCCAGGCCCAGGCGGCCCGCTGGGAGCGCATGCTCGCTTCCGGAGACGGAAAAACGGCTGCCGGCGCTGAAGAGGATTCGAACCGGGATGCCGGAGCGCTCCTGGCCCTGGCCTATCCCGACCGGGTGGCCCAGCGGCGGCCGGAAAGCACCCTCCGATACCGGCTTTCGGGCGGCCGGGGCGCCCGCTTCACCGATGTGGAGCCGCTTTCGGCAGAGGAGATGCTGGTGGCGGCGTCGCTGGACGGCGGGGGGCAGGATGCGCGGATCCGGCTCGCGGCGCCTGTCCGACCCGAGGCGCTGGCCGCCCGGCTGCCTGAGCGTTTTTCCGAAGCCGAAGTGGTTCGCTGGGACCCCCGCTCGGCGGCCGTAGAGGCGTGGTTCGAGAGCCGGTTCGGCGACCTGGTGATGCACCGGCGCCCACTGGAGAACCCCGATCCGGATCGCCTGGCGGCAGCCATGGTCGGCGGGATCCGCCAGATGGGCCTCTCCGCACTGCCGTGGAACCGGCGCCTGGAGAATCTCCGCGCCCGGGTGATGTTCCTGAGGCGCGAGGGGGCGGGCGGACTGGATTGGCCCGACCTATCGGAAGAGGCCTTACTGGAAGGCCTGGAGGCTTGGCTGGGGCCGTTCCTGGGCGGAATCACCCGGAAAAGCCAGCTCCAGCGGCTCGACCTGAAGGGCGCCCTCCTGGCCCGCCTCTCCTGGGAGCATCAGAAGGCCCTGGACGCCCTCGCACCCACCCATGTGATCGTCCCCAGCGGATCAAAGATCCCCGTGCAATACACGGCCGGGGAAGCGCCTGTTCTCGCGGTTCGGCTCCAGGAGATGTTCGGCGCGGCCGAGACGCCCCGCATTGCGGGGGGACGGGTTCCGCTGTTGCTCCACCTGCTCTCCCCGGCGGGCCGGCCCCTCCAGGTGACCATGGATCTGGGCGGCTTCTGGAGGGGCAGCTACATGGACGTCAAAAAAGAGATGAAGGGCCGCTACCCCAAACACCATTGGCCGGACGATCCGCTGGCGGCCGTGCCCACCAGCCGCGCGAAACCCAAGGGAAAGAGGCGATGATATCGATCACGTCTTCTTGATCACCACCAGGGTGATGTCGTCCTCGATGGGGAGGCCGCCGCGGAATTCCCGGACGGCCTGAAAGCAGGCTGCCACGATCTCGTCCGCGGTTTTTCCGCATGATGCGCGGATCACCTCCATGAACCGCTCCTTTCCAAAGAGCTGGTTCCGGGCGTCCCGCGCCTCCCAGATGCCGTCCGTGCCGATGACGATGATGTCGCCCTCGGCGGCGGCATCCGCATGGTATTCCCGGTAGCGCCAGTCGTCGAGCACGCCCAGCGCAAGCCCCTCTCCCCGCATCTCCTCGAAGTCGTTCCGCGCCGGCGCATATCGAAGCGCCGGGTCGTGTCCGGCCCGGACCCAGGTCATCGCGCTTCCGGCGCTGTCGAGCCGAAGGTAGAATAGGGTCATGAACTGGCCGGTGTCCTGGACATCCGAGGCCAGGAAACGGTTGAGATCCGATACGAATTCGGACGGGGTCCCCGCCTTGCTGGCCCGCATCCGCAGGAGCGCCCGGGCCGTGGTCATCAGGAGGGCGGCGGCCACCCCGTGGCCCGAAACATCGCCCACCACGATGGAGAAGCCGCCTTCGGCCTCGGGCTGGACCAGGTAGTCGAAATAGTCCCCGCCGGTCTCGTCGCAGTAGAGGCTCCGTCCGGCGATGTCGAACCCGGGAAACCGGGGCCGCTCCCGCGGCAGGAGGCGCTGCTGGACCTGCTGGGCCAGGGTGAGCGACTCCTTCAGGATCCGGTGCTGCTGCTCGATCTTGCGCTTGGCCGCTGCCAGGTCCTGGTTCATGCGCCTGAGCATCCGGCCCGAGAGGGATTTGTGGTACTCCAGGCGGCCCTGGAAATGGCGGGCCCGGGCCAGCCGGTGCTCGAGGAGGGCGATGTATCGGTCCTTGTTGTGACGGTCCGGGTCCCGGTCGGCTGGAGAGGGCGCAGCGGATTCGGCCGGCATCGCCGGTCTCGTGCAGAAATCCTTCTCGCCGATGAGCAGGGTGATCATGGTGCAGTTGTGGTATCGCGGCGGCAGGCCGGGGGCCGTAGGGGCGATCTCGCCGTAGGAATAGAACCCGGCAAAGGGTGTTCCGGCGGGAAGATGGCGCTGGATCAGTGCGGCTTCCTCATCCACCTGCAGGCCGAGGATCCACTTCCGCGCCGCGCAGCTGAAAATCAGGGCCGCCTGCGGCACCCATGAGGATTCGAGCCCCGACACCAGCCGGGAGAGGGTGTCGGCGGTGTTGGCAAGGATCCCCTCGGGCGTCGCCTCGGTGAACTGGACCAGCGCCCCATGGGGGACGTGGCTGTAGAAGCGGACACTCCCGTCCGCGGCATTGAACGCTTCGGCGGCCCGAATATAGTAGTGCTCCGTGTTGTCATAGACCGCCAGCGGCATCTCGGGGACCGGCTCCGGGTGGGGCCCGAAGGTGTCATGAAAGAACTGGAGCGCGCTTTTTCCCCCGATCCGGGAGACGCTCCTCCCCTTCGATCCCTCCACCAAAGCGCGCGCGCCAAGCGGGCGCCAGCTGTTGCTGATGACGAAGGTCGCCTCGACCGGTCCGGCGAAGAGAAGCAGGGCGACGGCGCCGGCGTGCACGTCCGGGCCGTGGAACTGGTAAACGGTATCTGCCGCATCCCCTTCGGATGCGGCAAAGCCGCCGAAGACCTGGCAGTTCTTCCCCAGGGTTTCATGAAGGGCTGCAAGGACGCGGCGCGGTGAAGTATGCACATTGTCTGCGAGCGCGATGCAGAGGGACGGCGGGCCGGAAAGGCCGTCTCCGGCCATGGCGACCGCCCGACGGACGGCGCCTTCGGGGTCGCCGGAGGTGTCGAGGCCTGCGCCCGCAGCCATGGCGACGGTGTCCGACGCGAACAGAATGATGCAGACGGAGTCCTGCCGAAAGCCGCCCACGGCCGACATCTCTCCACCAGAGGAGCACCCGACAAGGGGCATGCCCGGGAATGCTGCGGTGATTTGCCCGAGCATCCGGTCGTGGTCCGGCCGGGCGGCGGCAAAAACGATCCCCGCAGCGGGCGTCATGCCGTCCAGCTGGTCCCGGCACTGGCGGAGGGCCTCCTGCGTGGCGTTGCGGGTGTCGATGCACTCGGCATGGCCGATGACGGATCGGAACATGGACTGTCCTTTGCTATCCCTCCAGATAAAACCGCTGCAGCCGCGCCAGCGCTGCGGGGGCGACGCCCAGCCCCCGCTCGAGATAATCCCGGTGGCTCCGGTACTCCCGGTGGACCTGGGCCAGGAAGCTTTCAATGTAGCTCTTTGCTACGGTGCAGTAGGGGAGGATGGCCGCCTCGTCGATGCGCCGGGCGCCGTACTGTTTGAGCAGGGTGACGATGTATTCGACGACGCGGTCGAGTTTTCCGTGGCGCAGGGTCAGGAGGTAATCCTCGACAATGTCGTTCTCCGGCACCCCGAGGGCCATCAGCAGCACCGCCGCCGCCATCCCGGTGCGGTCCTTGCCGGCCGTGCAGTGGAAGACCACGGTGGCATTGTCGCCGGCGGCCACGGTTCTGACAAAACGCCCCAACTCGCCGCGCAGGCCGAGGGCGGCGGCGGCATAGCCCTCTTCCATCATTCGCCGGGATCGTTTCGCCGTGATGTCGCCGCGAAGCGCAATCTGGAAAATCCGGCTGATGCTGCCGAGCGGCATCCGGTAATCGCCATACCGGACGACGTCCCTCAACCTGTCGGGCTGCAGCTTCTGCTCCGCCGGGTTGCGAAAGTCATGGAGCTGGTCAATCCGGAGCCTGGCGAGGCGCTGCTGATCCGCCTGGGTGAGGTCCGCCAGGTTGCCGGAGCGGAAGAGCTTTCGCCAGACAACGGACCTGCCGGTTGGGGAGGCATACCCCCCGAGGTCCCGAAAATTGAGTCCGCCTTCCAGGTCGATCAGACGGCGATGGCGCGTGCTGCCGGCCTCTGGTTGCAGCATGGTGGCTTCCCCTCAACGGCGTTTCCTGCAATGGTTCGGCCGCCTTCACCGAACCGATCCGGCTGCCGGGGCTGCCGGCAAGGGTACTGAAATCCGGGCTGGAATCGCTGTTTCGAAGCTTCCTGCCTGCAGCATTCATGATCCATACGGATACCATGATTTCCCGCCGTCGTCCAAGAAATATTCCTTGGTCGGGTGCAGGTTTCTCCTGCAGAAAACTTCATGTATGAAACCCGCTGTATTATGTAAAGGTGGCTATTGATCTGCGCCAGCGCTGAGAAATGCATCCAATACCAAAACGAATCCAGTTTATGCCAATCTGTTTATGGCCTTTGGGCAGCAGATGATCTATAATTTGGTTCAGGTCAACCATCACCGGAAATTTGTCACACAGCAGAAGGAGTGAAGCCATGCGCTATCGGAAAGTACCCAAAACCGGGGATGAACTGTCGATACTGGGGTTCGGGTGCATGCGCCTGCCGGCGCGCAAGGACGGCACCATCGACGAGGAGCGGTCGATCGCCCAGATCCGATATGCCATCGACCACGGCGTCAACTACCTGGACACCGCCTGGAACTACCTCGGGGGCCAGAGCGAGCGGATCCTGGGACGCGCCCTCCGGGACGGCTACCGGGAAAAGGTCCGGATCGCCACGAAGCTGCCCCAGTGGAAGGTGACCCGCCGGGAAGAGATGGACCAATACCTGAATGAACAGCTCGAAAAGCTCGGCGTCGACCGCATCGACTACTATCTCCTCCACGCCATCGAAGGGAATTCCTGGGACCGGCTGGCAGCGCTCGGGGTCGCCGACTTCCTCGACCAGGCGGCGGCGGACGGGCGCATCGGCAACGCCGGGTTCTCCTTTCACGGCGTTGCCGAAGATTTCAAGCGAATCGTGGATGCCTATCCCTGGGTCTTCTGCCTGATCCAGTACAATTACCTGGACCAGGAGAACCAGGCGGGAACGGCAGGCCTGAAATACGCCGCCTCCCGTGGGCTGGGCGTGATGGTCATGGAGCCCCTGCGCGGCGGGAACATCAGCCGCCCAGCGCCGCCGCCCGCCATCCAGGAGATTTGGGACCTTGCCGAAACCCGGCGCACCCCGGTGGAGTGGGCCCTCCGCTGGGTGTGGGATCACCCGGAGGTCACCGTGGTGCTCTCGGGCCTGAACGAAGAAGCGCATATCCAGGAGAACCTGGGCATTGCGGAGGAGGCCCGCCCCGGCGCCCTGACGGCGGCCGAGCTCGCGCTGGTGGACCAGGCGGCTAAGAAGTACAAGGCGCTCATGAAGGTCGCCTGCACCGGGTGCGGCTACTGCATGCCGTGCCCCTCGAACGTCCGTATTCCCGGGTGCTTTGAAATTTACAACAACATGCACACGTTCAACACCGGGGAGATGGCAACGTTTCAGTACGCCGTCCTGCTGAGCGGCGATCTGACCGGCCGGCCGGGGTATGCTTCCCAGTGCGTGGAATGCGGGGAATGCCTGGAGAAATGCCCGCAGCACATCGAAATCCCCGAGGTCCTGGCCCAGGTGGCAACGGAGATGGAGACCGACGACATGGCGGACAAGGTCAAGATGGTGCTCAAGCCGAACGCGGAATGATACGGGAGTCCGCCTCGAAGTAGACGGGCGTCAAGGACGATGAAGCGAGATGAAGATACTTTACTACGACTGCTTCTCCGGAATCAGCGGCGACATGAATCTTGGGGCGATGATCGATCTGGGGGTGGATCCGGGATACCTGCGCGCCGGGCTCTCCCGTCTGGGCCTCGACGGCGAATTCGAGCTGCGGGTCGAAAAGGATTCGCGTCACGGGATCTGCGGAACACGGGTGGACGTGGCCCTCAACCCGCCTGGGGCCGGTGCCGGCAATGATGCGGGCCATTTGCAGCCTCACCGCCGTACGGGTGGTGCCGTGCGCAGCCATCGAAACCTGAGGGACATCGAGGCCATCATCTCCCGGAGCGGGCTCGCGAAAGCGGTCCAGGAGACCAGCCTCGATATCTTCCAGCGGCTGGCCGCGGCCGAGGCGCAGGTTCACGGGCAGGAGATTGAGGAGGTCCATTTCCATGAGGTGGGCGCCACCGACGCCATCGTGGATATCGTGGGCGCCGCCGTCTGCTTCCACCGGCTTTCGGTCGATGCGGTATGGTCCTCCCCCGTCGAGCTGGGGGGCGGTTTCGTCCGGTGCGCCCACGGCACCCTGCCGGTGCCGGCCCCGGCCACGGTGGCGCTCCTCCAGGGCTGTCCGACGACCCGGGGCGCGGTCCGGAAGGAGACCACCACTCCCACGGGCGCGGCCATCCTCTCCTCCCTGGTGGACCGGTTCACGGACACCCCCGCTTTTACGGTGGAGCGGACAGGCTACGGCGTCGGCCAGCGAAAGACGGCGATCCCCAACCTCCTGCGCGTCCACCTGGCCGAAACAGCGGCCCCATCCGCGGGGCTCGATACGGTCCCGGCGTGCCTTCTGCAGTGCAATATCGACGACATGACCCCGGAGATGCTCGGGGCGGCAATGGATCTCCTCATGGAGGCCGGTGCCATGGATGTCCATTTCACCCCCATCGTGATGAAGAAGAACCGCCCGGCCACCAGCGTCTCCCTCCTCTGCGGCGCCGGGGACGAAGACCGGTTCAAGCGGCTGATCTTCCGGCATACGACGACCCTGGGCATCAAAAGCTTTCCCATTGAAAAGACGGTGCTGGCCACGGCCTTCGAGCGCCTGGAGACCCCCCTGGGAACGGTCACCATGAAAAATGCCCTCATGGACGGGGAGGTGATCCGGTCGAAGCCCGAACTCGAAGACTGCCGGGAGATCGCGCGCCGCCACGGGATCCCCCTGGGCGAAGTCTATCTTCACATCGGCCGGAACCGCAAGGCCTGA
>CAJXSB010000220.1 GCA_913060435.1 uncultured Desulfococcus sp. | reverse complement strand
GCGCGATGGCGCAGAGCGTGTCGGCATCCTCCCGCTGGATCTCATCGTAGACATAGCGATTTTCCGGGGCGCATCCCAGCACTGCGCCGGCCAGCAGCACAAGAGCCGCCCAGCTTCGGGCATGCCAACCCACGATCATCCCATCCCTCCTATTTTGCATCACCGCGGCATCCTCCATCCAGGGCCGCCATGCCCCCGCCGCCACGGGAGGCTCTCGATAAAACATCCGCCCCCGCCGCCACTGTCGCCGCCGTCATCCGGCGCCTCGTCCAGGTCCACTGTCAGGGCGGCGGCGGCATTGACGCGGCCGCCGCTCGCCACGCGGTCCGCCAGGGAGTCATGGGGATCCACCGACGCCATGATGGCCTCCTTGACCTCGTGGTGGGTCAGCCCGGGCCGGTGCGACCAGACCAGCCCGGCGACGCCGGAGACCACCGGCACCGCCATGGACGAGCCGCTCTTGTAGCCGTATTCGCCACCCGTAAATCGCCATTGGATGCCCGTCAGCCGGATGTCGTCGAGATAGACGCCGTCGTAGTTGACGGCGTCGTCCGCCACCAGCCGAAACCGCAGAAAAAACTCCGGCCCGATCTCCTCCTCGGAGCCCCATGCATTGAGGGAGTTGATCCCCGCGGAAAACCCGGTGAGGGCCCCGGTGACCGGGAAGTCGACGGAGAAATTCTCCCCGTCCCGGGATCCCTCCACGTAAAGGAAGTCGTGGTCGGTTTCGAGAGCGTAGCGGGTGCTGAACTGGATATGGAGCCCCCGGTAGTTGTCCGCTGCGATGGGCGAAAGGGTCTGGATGTAGGATTCCTCACCCTCCCGGTAATCCCCGGCGCTGTCCTGGATGACGCTGGATGCGAAGTCGTCGCGGAAGACGATGGACCACTCCTCGAAGCGATACGCCGTCTCCCAGGCACCGCCGCCCGACTCGAAATCCTCGAAGAAGAGCTCCTCCCGCGCCGGGGGCGTGGTGCTGTAGATGTTGGAAAAGGAATTCCCCCCCGGCGCCGCCACGTCGACGGATAAGACCCCGAAATTGGCGTAGGCCGCAAGGCCCCCGTCCTCGTCGACGGCGGCCACGGAGAGGATGTTGGGCAGGTCGTAGCCGGCGGGGTAGACCGGGAGGATGTCGTTGTTGAGGCTCTCGTTTCCGGCCGCGGCCGTGACGAGGACCCCGTTCTCGTCGGCCACGCGGAAGATGTCGAAGAGCGCAGCGCTCTCGCCGTAGCCGCCGAAGCTGCAGTTGATGATCCGGGCCCCGTTGTCGATCGCATATTCCACCGCCGCCAGGATCAGGCTGTTCTGGATCCCCTCAAAGGCGTTGACCTGAAAAAGATCGAAGACCTGCAGCGGCATGATCCGGGCCTGCCACATCACGCCCGCCGTCCCGATGCCGTTGTCCCCCGCCGCCGCGATGATGCCGGCAACATGGGTCCCGTGGCCGTCGCCGTAAAGGTCCCTGGAATAGTCCGACGGGTTGCCGTCGTCGTTGACGAAATCCCATCCGTGCAGGTCGTCGGGATAGCCGTTGCCGTCATCATCGAGCCCGTTGTCCGGGATCTCGCCGTCGTTGGTCCAGACATTCTGGATCAGGTCGGGGTGTTCAAAGGCCACCCCGGAGTCAATGACGGCGATCACCATGCCCGGGTCTCCGGTTTCGATGTCCCACGCCGCCTCGGCGGCAATGTCGGCGCCGGGCGTCCCGGCCGACCCGTTGACCCACTGGCCGGTGTTTCGAAGGTACCACTGCCGGCTGAAATCCGGGTCGCCGGGGATGGCCTGGGGCGTGTAGATATAGTTGGGCTCGGCGTATTCGACCTCGGGAAGCTCGACCAGCCTCCCCAGGGCCGCCTCGGTGTCGGCGTCCCCGGGGAGGCGCCAGTGTTCCACGCCGATGCTCTCGAAAACCCGTTCCACCTTGGCGCCCATTCGGTCCCGTATCACCTGCCGTTCCGCCTCCGGGACCTCGGGCCGGAACTTGACCAGGATCTCGCCCCTCCGGTAGTCGGCCGCTTGTCCAACCCCTGCATCGTCGGCGGCCGTACCGGGCACAAGGGCCGCCCATGCCGCCAGGATCATCCATACCAGCAGTCTTTTCATCTCACCTCCCCGGGCCCTCATGCCCGTGCGCCTCTTTTCCGTCCGCCGGATGCCCGGACCGCATCCTTGCCGCCGTCCTTCACGTCGAACATCGCCTGGTCCGCCAGGGCCAGAAGACCGCTGGCATCCGCGGCATCCTCGGGAAAGGCGGCGATGCCGAAGCTGGCCCGGATGTGGACGTTATGGCCGTGGCCGGCAAGATAGGCGGTCTCCCGGATCCGGCGGCGGATCTCGCCCGCCTTCTCGATGGCACGGGGTTTGTCGTATCCCGGCAGCACCACCACGAACTCATCTCCCCCGTAAGCCACGCCGTAGGCCGGCTCGGCCAGGGTCTCCTGGATGGTTCGGGCCATCTCCTGGAGGGTCTGGCTGCCCTTCAAGTGCCCGTAGGTGTCGACCACCGTCTTGAAATCATCCACGTCCATGAAGATCAGGGAGAAGGGGGCCGACCGGGCGCTCGACACCTCCACCAGCTTCTGCAGGGACTGGTAGAGGTAGCGGGTATTGTAGAGGCCGGTAAGGTTGTCGTGGACCGCCTGGTGCCGGAATTTTTCACGGCTCCGGCGCAGCTCCTCTTCGGCCAGTTTCTGTGCCGTGTGCTCGATGACGATCCCCTCGATGAAGGGCTCGCCGTTCTCGTCCGCGGCAAGCCGCGAATTGAGCATGATCCAGGCCGGCGAGCCGTCCTGCTTGCGGATCTTGAGCTCATAGTTGGCAAGCACCCCCTTCTCCTTGAGCCGTTCGATCATCTCGATCCGGTCATTGGGATCATCGTAGAACGCGGCGGCCACGTCTTCGATCGCCATCACCTCCTGGGGTGACTCATAGCCGAGGATGCGCGCATAGGCTGGGTTGAGATCGGTGATGCGGCCGTCCAAGGTGCTCTGGAACATGCCCTGGACCGCGTTCCGGACCATGCTGCGGTAGCGTGCTTCGCTCTTCTTGCGCTCCGCGATCTCCTCGTTGAGCTGCCGGTTGACGGCGAGCAGCCGCTGCCGCGACCGGTGCAGCTCGAGCTGGGTCTTGACGCGGGCAAGGAGCTCCGCATCCTTGACCGGCTTGGTCACATAATCCACGGCACCGGTCTCGAACCCCTTGACCAGGCTTTCCGTATCGGTCTTGGCGGTGAGAAAGAGTACGGGGATCTCGGCGGTGCGAGGATCCTCACGGAGCCTCTGGCAGACCTCGAAACCGTCCATTTCCGGCATCATGATGTCCAGCAGAATCAGGTCGAAGGGGTTGCTCCGGGCCTGCTCGACCGCTGTGGCGCCGCTTTGGGCAAAGGCCATGCTGTAGCCCTCTTTCTGGAGGATGTTGGCTACCACCTGGATATTCTTGGGGACATCGTCCACGATCAATATCTTGAATTTTTCGTTGGTGCGCTCAGGCATGTCTCGACTCCTCGAGGTGCTTGCTGTAGAGGGCTTTGATCCGCTCTACGAGATGGGGATAGGTATCCATGGTCATGTTGATTTTCTCGATGTCAAAGCTGCTCACCTGGAGATCCAGACTCCTGCCGAACTGGCGCAGAATCTCAATCCGATAGGCGTCGCCCGCGTCCTGCATCGCTTTGGCAAAGGTGCCGATATCCTCGAAAAAGCCGTTGCTCCGCGCCTTCTCCCAGAGCGCCCTGTACTCGCCGTCGAGCCGTTCGATCAGGTCGGGCATTCCGGCCAGGACCTCATCCGGCAGCGTCATATCTCCGGCATCCCCGGATTCAGGGGGGGCCGGCGCCGGCGCTTCGGGGGAGGCCGGCGAATCATACCGAATGAAATGGGAGAGCCTTCGAATCAGCTCCGCTTTCTTGAAGGGCTTGATGAGCAGCCCGTCGAATCCGCACTGCCGGATCTTCTCCTGCTCCGACCGCATGCTCGAGGCTGTCAGGGCGATAATGGGGATGTGCCGGGAGATCACGTCGCCGCGGATCATCTGGGTGGCGTCACATCCGTCCAATACCGGCATCCGGATGTCCATGAGGATGATGTCGGGCTTCTCCTTCTTGGCCAGGGCAACCGCCTCCTCGCCGTCTGCCGCCTCGAGAAACCGGATCGGCGTCTCCTGGAGATAGGCCTTGACCAGGTTTCGGTTCGCCCTGATGTCGTCCACGACCAGCACCGTCGACGGCTCGAAGACGATGCTCCGCCGCCCGTCCGGGGTATATCCCGACGGCTCGGCCTGGGGGGCGGCGCAGTCGACGCCGTGGAGGACAATCTCGAAG
This sequence comes from uncultured Desulfococcus sp., assembly GCA_913060435.1. Lineage (GTDB taxonomy): Bacteria > Desulfobacterota > Desulfobacteria > Desulfobacterales > Desulfococcaceae > Desulfococcus. Next base: position 3,330 of record CAJXSB010000220.1, on the reverse strand, counting down.
GTACTCCCCTTTCCGGGCGCCGAGGTGACGGCGATGCGGCCTTCCATCATCTCCACCAGGCGTTTGGTAATGGTCAGCCCCAGGCCGGTGCCGCCGTACTGCTTGGTGCTCTGGCCGTCCTGCTGCTTGAAGGCCTCGAAGATCGTCTCCTGCGACTCGGGGGGAATGCCGATGCCCGTATCCTCGACCCCCATGAGCAGGTCGAGCCGCCCGTCTTTTGCGGTCCGTTCCAGTTTTTTCGCAAAGAGCCGGATATGGCCGGAGACGGTGAATTTGACCGCATTGCCCATGAGGTTGAAAAGGATCTGCCGAAGCCGCACTTCATCCAGGAGAAGGCTGTCGGGTATTTCGGGATCGATCTCGGTGATGAACTCAAGACCCTTGTCCTGGATCTTGAGAGAAAAAATGTCCCGGATTTCATCGACGACGGTGGCGATGCTGACCGGCTCGTACTGGAGGTCCATTTTCCTTGCCTCGATCTTGGAGAGATCGAGGATATCGTTGATGAGGGTGAGCAGGCTCTTGCCCGACGAGCGGATGGCGTCAAGGTAGCTCTGCTGCTTGTCGTCGGTGATCATGGAATAGAGCAGGTCGGTGAACCCCAGGACCGCGTTGAGGGGCGTCCGGATCTCATGGGACATGTTGGCCAGGAACTCGCTTTTGGCGCGGTTGGCGGTTTCCGCAGCCTCCTTGGCCTTCTTGAATGCCGTCACGGACTCTCGCAGCGCCTGGGTCCGCTTCACCACGAGCTCCTCCAGGTGCTCCCGGTGCTCCTTCAGTTCGCTCTGCTGGGACTGGATCTCCGTCAGCATCTCGTTGAAGCCGTCGATGAGGATGCCGATCTCGTCGTCCCGCTGGAATTTCTCCGCCCGGAAGGAATAATCCTTCTTCTGGGAGATCAGCTTCGCCGTCCGCGCCAGGTTCAGTATCGGAAGGGAGATGATCCGCTGGAGCAGCGAGGAGAGCATCAGCGCCACCAGGAAGGCCACCAGGATGATGAAGCAGACGATGGCGATGTAGCGGGCGAGCTGGCTCCGGATCTCGTCGAGCCCGTGCTGGATGAAGACCGTGCCGATCTTTTCCTGGTCGATGACAATCTCCTGGAACAGGTAGAGATAGTCCCCCTCAAAATAATGGCTGGTCCCCCGGATCTCGGGCGCTTCGGAGGCGCCGCTCCGCTCCTGCGCGGTATAGACGGCGAAGACCGTGCCGTCCTCCCGGTAGATGCAGGCAAAGACGATGCCGGTGTTGGCCCGGAATGCCGAAAGATGCCGCTCGGCGGTGAAGCGGTCGTCGAAGACCAGCGCGCCCTCGCTGTTAATGCCGACGACCTTGGCCAGGGTGGAGAGGTCCTTGATCAAATTTTCACGGAATGAGATGACGCTGATGGTGACGAAGGCCACCGACGCCAGGAGCAGGGTGATGCCGCTGGTGCAGAGGATGATGAGGATCAGCTTCTGCTTGATGGATGTCTTGAATGCACGCATGCGGCTATTCCTTCCGCTTTTTCACGATATCCGCAGACATCAGGAGCTGGGAGCTGAACTTGAGGCCGGCGGATTCCGCCGCATCCAGATTGACCTCGAATCGGAGCTGGTCCTGCTCCACGAAAAAATTGATCACCCCTCCCATGCGGGTAAACTCCCGTACCTCCCCGATGCTCAGCACCTGCCGCCCCTGGATGCCGTCCAGGATGGGCTGGACAAACGCTTGATCGCCGGATGCGATGAAGAGCACCTGGCACGCTGTTGCATCCGCCTCGCCGGCATAGCGCTGCACGTCGATCCTTCGGCCCTTCACCTTCCGGCCCTGCAGGGAAAAGAGTGTCGCGGCTTCGGGATGGGTCGCGGCGACGCAGAACGTGATGGGGCTTTCGGGCGTTTCAAACGTCTCCGGCGGCCACTGGGTGAACCGGATAAAGTGATAGATGAACCCCAGCTTTACCGGATACTCCGCTCCGGAGATCGTCTCTCCCGGCACGCGTCCCGGGAGGATCACCACCGCCAGACAGAAAAGGAGGAACCACCGCCTCACGGGGATACGTCGTTGCACTGTTTCGATCAAGCAGCCCCCCTCAGAAACACCAGTCCGCCTTGACGTAAAAACTGCGTTCGACCTCGATGGAGGAGAATTCGGCATGGCTCGGATCGAGCAGATTCTGGCCGACGATGGAAAACTCCCACCGGGCGCTGGGGCGATAGGCCAGCCGGGCATCCAGGGAGGTGTAGTCGTCGACGTCGTTGTCGACGAGCCGGTCCACGTACCGGAGCCACAGGTCAAACTCCAGCTTCGGGGTAAAATTAAAGGCGGACCGGAGGGAGACCTGGTTGCGGGGATTTCCCGCCTGGATAAGGAATTCCTCGACGTCCTCCGCATCCGGGAGATCCTGATTCAGATTGGTCTCCAGGAAGGTGTAGGACGCCTGGAGAAGCCATCGGGATGTCGCCTGCCAGTAGGCCGCCATTTCCAGACCATAGGATTCCCCCCTGAGGCCGTTGTCGTATTGGAGCGGGACGATGATATCGGCTCCCGGGTGGGCCGAGGCGGGCTCGCCCTCCAGATAACGGTAGGCGATGAGATCCTTATAGTCGTTGTAGAACCCTGTGGTGTCGAGCCAGAAGTTTGGGGCGGGCTGGAACCGGTAGCCGATCTCGTAGGCGATCAGGGTCTCGGCCGTCAGATCGCTGTTGCCCTCGACCACCAGGACGGTGGCGGTGTCGTCGTCCAAGGCATCGGGCAGCAGAACCTCTGTGACGGTGCCGTCATGCTCGACCCGGGACGGCACCCGCGCCGCCCTGGATACGGCACCCCAGAAGGAATGCCGCTCACCCGCCTGCCACAGCAGGCGGACGCTGGGCTGAAATTCCCACCCGGTGAAATCGTTGTGCTCGAACTTGGCGCCCAGGGTCAGGCTGAGCCGGTCGGCAAGCCGGATCTTGTCCTGTACGAACGCGCCGTAGTAAAGCAGCGTCTCCTCGTCCGGATCCAGGGAGATCTCCTCGCTATTGCGGAAACGGTCATGGATGATGCGGTAATTGAGCCCCCACACCAGCTCATTCCGGTCGAGAAACGACAGCCGGTGCTGAAAATCGATGTCGAAGGTGTTGACCTGGGCATTGGCAAAATCGATGTCCTTGTCATAATAATCATAGTAGAGTTGAAGTACACTGTCGGATGTCTCTGAATAGGTGCGGGTCCAGCGCCCCAGGATATGGCCCCCCTTGGCGCGCGAGGTGTCCTGGGTCTCCTGCACATACGGGGGATCTTCCGCCAGTACCGGAATTTCAGCCAGGTACCGGTTCTTGAAGAATTCCCCCTCCATCAATATAA